>NZ_DASWTD010000001.1:0-1625 GCF_036402335.1 Sphingopyxis sp.
CGAGGCCAAGGTGCAGTGCGAGATCGGCAAGGGCTATCTGAAGAGCGGCACAAAGGATGCGGACAGCATCAGCAAGTGCGACGGCTTTTCCGCCCGCATGGCGCAGGCCTCGGCGCCCGCGCCGATGGCAGCCGCACCCGAGCCCGCGCCGGCCTGCGGCGTCGATCCCACGGTGTCGGTATTCTTCGACTGGAATGTCGATACGCCGCCCGCAGAAGCGCAGACGACGGTCCAGCAGATGGTGGCGAGCCGCGCGAGCTGTGGCTGGACCCGGCTTGCGGTGACCGGCCATGCCGATCGTTCGGGCTCGGACGACTACAATGTCGGCATCTCGACGCAGCGCGCCAACAACATCGCCGCGATGCTCGAAAATGCGGGGATGGCTGCCACCGACATGACGGTGGCGGGCAAGGGCGAATCGCAGCTCAAGATCGAGACCGCGGACGGTGTGCGTGAGCCGATGAACCGCCGCGTCGAGATCAGTGCACAGTAACGGGGGGATGAAGCCATGACGAAGAGCAACAGGATCAAATGGATCATCGGATTCCCCGGCGCGCTCATGCTGAGCGTCGCGGGGCTCGCCCAGGCGCAGACCGTGGATCTGAAATCGGCGGTCGAGGCCGCGCTCGAATCGCACCCGGAGATCAACCAGGCCGCGATGAACAAGGAGGCCATCGAGTTCGAGCGCAAACAGGCGCAGGGCCAGTTCCTTCCGCGCGTCAGCACCGAGGCGTCGGCGGGCGTCCGCCGTCTCGAGAACAATACGCGGCGCTCGCTCGGCATCGCCGACCAGACGCTCTACCCGCTCGAAACGGGGCTTGTCGCTGAACAGGTAATCTACGATTCGGGCGTGCGCTCGTCCGAGCTCAAGCGACAGGCCTCGCGCACCGATGGTGCTGCGCTGCGCGTCGAGGAGCGTTCGGAGTTCGTCGCATTGAACGTCTCGCGGCAGTATCTCGACTATCTGCTCCAGCAGCGGATCGTCGCGGCCTCGGACGATAACGTCACCTTCCATCAGGGCCTCGTGAACGATCTGCGCGAGGGTGTCGCCAAGGGCTCGATCAGCATCGCCGACCAGCAACAGGCCGAAGAACGGCTCCAGGCGGCACGCGTCCGCAGAACAGAGGCGCAGGAAGAGCTCGTCAACGCGGCGATCGAATTCCGCACGCTGACGGGCATGTCGATCGATCAGGTATCGATGCCGCCTTCGCTCAAGGCCAGCCTGCCGCCGTCGCTGCCCGACGCGGTCGAGGGTGCGCGGGAAAAGAACCCCCGCGTACGCGAGGCGATGGCCGATATCGATGCCGCGCATGCGATGGTCGACAAGGCAAAGGCCGAAATGTATCCGACGCTCTCGCTCGAGGGCCGCGGCCGCGTTGGCGATGACGTCGACGGTTTCCGCGGGCGTACCGAGGATCTGCAGGCGCGTGTCGTGTTGCGCTGGACTGCGTTCGACGGCAACATCAACCGCAACAAGGTGCAGGAGATGGTCCGCCGCGCGAGCGAGGCGCGCTTCCGGATGCACCAGCTCCAGCGCGAGGCGGAGGAAGATGTTCGCCGCGCATGGAATCGCTGGGAGCAGCAGGGCGCGCTCGTCACAGAACTCGAGCAGCAGGGCCGCGTCT
>NZ_DASWTD010000002.1:0-2045 GCF_036402335.1 Sphingopyxis sp.
CAGCGCCTCGGTGATGCCGGGGAACTCGCACACCACGCGCTCCACCTCGGCGGCGGAGATGTTGAGGCCGCCGGAAATGATCAGGTCCTTCAGCCGGTCAACAAAGGTGAGCAGGCCATTCTCGTCCAGCGTGCCGATGTCGCCGGAATGCAGCCAGCCATTGCGGATCGTCTTGGCGGTCTCCTCCGGGTTGCGCCAATAGCCCTGCATCATGCCCGGCGAGCGCATCACGATCTCGCCGGGTTCGCCGGGATCGCAGTCGGTGCCGTCGGGTCGCACGACGCGCAAGTCCATGAAGATGTTGCCCCAGCCGCATTTCTCGGGCGCCGCCATGGCGAGATGCTCGGGCATCATCGTCGCGTTCCCACCAACCTCGGTCTGGCCGTAGATCTGGCGGATGGTGATGCCCTTGGCCTTGTACGTCTCCAGCAGCTGACGGCTGACGCGCGCGCCGCCAGCGGTGGCGAGCCTGATCGACGACAGGTCCGCGCCGGCGAACTCGGGCAGGGCGGCGATGAACTCGAAAAAGGCAGGCACCGCGCCGAAGCAGGTGATCCGTTCGCGCTCGATCAGCCGGAGCGCATCGGCAGGAACGAACTGCGGCATCATGTAGATGGTGCAGCCCAGGGTCGTATAGTGCATCAGCTGAACGAAGCCGGCCGATGTGTTGAGCGGCGCAAGGCTGATGATCCGCGATCCGGGTGCCGAGCTCGTCTCCTCCACCGCCCAGCTGGCGGCATAGGCCGTCATCGAGCGGTTGGTGAAGACCACGCCCTTCGGCTTGGCGGTGGAGCCGGACGTCGCGATGATGACCACCGGCGCGTCGGGTTGCGGATCGTGCGACGGGGTGACCGACGCGCCGTGGCGCAATGCGTCGATCTCCGCCAGGGCGCGGGGCGAAACGCCGGCGTCCGTCATGTTTCCGCTATGCGCCGGATCGGCGAACGAGATGGCCGGTTCGGTGGTTTCGACCAGTTCGGCGATCTCGCGCGGCTTATATCGGAAGTTCACCGGGTTGACGATGCCGCCGGCGCGGATCGTGCCCATGATCAGGGCGACATACGCAAGACTGTTGGTAGCGCAGATGGCAACCCGGTCACCCGGCTGGAGCCCATCGGCGATCAGCATCGCGGCGACGCGGCCCGACCAGTCGTGATAGTCGCGGTAGGTGAGCACATCGCCGTCGAGGACCACGGCCGGCTGGTCGCCGCGCATCCTGGCCCACCATGCGATGGCATTCGGCAACGTCTGCGGCATATCTTCCTCTCCGGCGTCGGCATGGCCGGCGCAGCTTCTCCTTGTCGACGACGAAGCTAAAAAGGCGCCAACCTAATAGCAATAGTTTTTCTTCGGCCGGGGCTTGTCGACATGCGCCCGATGGCGTTACCTATTCATCGTAGGTTGAGCGGCGCGAAATGCTGCCGACCCAGGGGAGGGCGCGCGAATGAGCTACGATTACGTGATCGTGGGGGCGGGAGCAGCGGGATGCGTGCTGGCCTATCGGCTGTCGGAAGACCCCCGGATCGTGGTGTGCGTGATCGAGGCCGGGCCGCGCGACACGCATCCGTTCATTTCCATGCCCAAGGGGCTCGCCAAGGTGATGGCCGATCCCAAGCACCTGTGGGCCTATGCCAGCGAGCCCGATGCCTGCACCGGCGAGCAATCCGAAATGTGGGTGCGCGGGCGGGTGCTGGGCGGATCCACCTCAACCAATGGCATGATGTACGTGCGCGGGCAGCCAGCCGATTTCGATGCGATCGCCGACGTGTCGAGCGACGATTGGAGCTGGAAGCATATCGGCGCGGCCTATGCGGCGCTGGAAGGGCATGAACTGGGCGCAGCGGAAACCCGTGGCGACGCCGGCCCGCTGAAGGTGACGATGCCGACGCTTCGCGACGAATTGTCGGAAGCGCAGATTGCCGCGGGCGTGGCGATGGGGTGGCCGCGCAAGGACGACGTCAACGCGCCCGACAATGGCGACGGGATCGGCTTCACGCCGCGCACCATTGCCGGCGGCAAGCGACAGAGCGCAGCGACCGCGTTCC
>NZ_DASWTD010000003.1:0-4630 GCF_036402335.1 Sphingopyxis sp.
GTTCGACCCCGATTATGAGAGCGAACCCCTCGAATTTTTCGAGCCGATGGTGATGCGCCTCTGCTCCTATCCGCGCACGAGCATCTACAAGAAGGTGATGGTCGAGGAAGCGGCCGAATAAACAAAACCCCGGCGCGGGGCCGGGGTTTTGAAGTTCGCGTTTATGAACCCCGGCCTCGTGCCGGGGTTCGCATTTCGGGGCCCTCCTTGCCCTTGAACTCGGTCTTGCGCTTCTGCTGGAACGCCATGATGCCTTCCATGGCGTCGGCGCTGTTGCCCGCGATGAACTGGCCCTTCGCTTCGGCGTCGAGCGTCGTCGCGAAATCCTGTGTCAGACCGTCGCGCAATATCTTGCGCATTGTGCCGAGCGCGATCGTCGGGCCGTTCGCGAGGCGCGTCGCCAACGCCCTGGCTTCAGTGATCAGGTCGGCATCCTCGACGCTCTTGTAGATCATGCCCCAGTCGGCGGCTTGGTCGGCTGAAATCTTCTCGCCCAGCATCATCATCTGCAACGCGCGCGGCACGCCGATCAGGCGCGGCAGCAGCCACGAAGAGCCGCCATCGGGGACGAGGCCGATGTTGACGAAAGCCTGGAGGAAATAGGCGCTCTTGCCCGCGATCGTGAAATCGCCCGACAGCGCGAAGCTGCACCCGACACCGGCTGCGGGGCCGTTGACTGCGGTGACCACCGGAATGTCGAGATTGGCGAGCGCTAGCAGCATCGGGTTATAATGACCGCGCAGCGCATTGCGGCTCCGCGCGCCGCCGCTGACGGCGCCGCCCGCCGAGCGGTCGCCCGCCAGATCGGCGCCCGAGCAGAAGCCGCGGCCCTCGCCGGTGATCAGCAGCGCCCGCGCACCGAGACTCGGGAGGTGGTCGAGCGCTTCGCGAATGTCATCGGCCATCGCGGGCGGCATCGAATTCAGCCGGTCGGGGCGGTTGAGCGTGATCGTCGCGACATGGTCGGCAAGCTCGAGCTTGATCGTGTCGAAGGTCGGAAGGGTCATGGGGAAGAATCCTCTCGCGGGTGCTTTACCTTTACGTTCACGTAAAGTTGTGACTCATTTGAAGCGCGAGTGCAAGAGGGAAGGGAGCGAGGGTGGGGCGTCCGCTTTCGACCGTCAGCTGCCGATAGGGATGTGCACCCCGGCGAAAGCCGGGGCCCAGAATTCCAGCGGGACCTGCGTGTGACCGCCCAGGGCCCCGGCTTTCGCCGGGGTTCACGAAGGACAACTCCCACCCCAAATCGGACGCCCGAAAAAAGGCCTTTCCTACATTATCCGGCCATGCCAGCCTCCATCCCGGCTCTTTCACCGGGTGGATAAAAGCGGTTGCCGGCCGCTGTGGGCAGGGCCGGGCAGGGTCAAATGGACCGACGCACAAGGCTGACTTTTACTGACCTTTGGGCAATGTTGCAGCGGCGGCGGCACATACCCACCCCAAAGCCGTCTACTCTCCGCCCAGCCGCTGAAAGCGCATATCGCCCTCGGCGCGGTGGAGGGTCAGGCCGCGTTCGGTCTTCTCCGCGCAGGCGCCCTCGAAATTCACGACGCCGAGATCGTTGGGAACGATGATGACACGCAGCTTGCCGCCGTCGGCTTCGGTCAGTTCGTAACGCGGCGCGGTGATGCCGTAGATCGGCTCGCGTACTTCGATCCAGCGGGGCACGCGCTTGTCGTCCTCGGGCATCGTCCAGCCATAAACTTGGGTGTAATCCTCGGCGGGGTCGCCGCTGTCGAAACCGATCGTGAAATCGACGCCCGGAATGCCCTTGCCGTTGGGCCAGGTGACGAGCAGCGTCGGGACCGCACCCTCGACTTCGAGCAGCGCACCCTTTTCGAGCGCGGGCGGAACAGGTTTGGGATCGGTCGTGAGGCAGACCATGGCGCCGCGTATTTCCCAGCGCCCCTCGGCGCGTTCGTCGAGCGCACCCGCGGCGAGCATATATTGGAAGCGGCCGTCGTTTCGGATCAGCAGCCCGCCGCCGACGTCGGGGCCCTCGGCGAGGCTATATTCGCCGACGAAGGGCGAGTCCTGCGCCGCGGCCGGGACGGCAATCAGGGCGGCGGCAATCGAGGCTATGGGGAGCAGTGTGCGCATGCCTCGATCATGCGGCGATGGCGGCGCCGACGCCAGCCCTTTCCACATGTCGCCCCACCTGCTAGGCGCCCGCGCCATGTCCAAGCATCCCGACCGCCGTACCTTCGCCATCATCTCGCACCCCGACGCGGGCAAGACGACGCTGACCGAGAAATTGCTCGTCGCGGGCGGAGCGATCCATATGGCGGGCGAGGTCAAGGCGCGCGGACAGGCGCGGCGCGCGCGTTCGGACTGGATGAAGATCGAGCAGCAGCGCGGGATTTCGGTGACGTCGTCGGTGATGACGTTCGAACATGCGGGACTGGTATTCAACCTGCTCGACACCCCGGGGCACGAGGATTTTTCGGAAGACACCTACCGCACATTGACCGCCGTCGACAGCGCGGTGATGGTGATCGACGCCGCAAAAGGCATCGAGCCACAGACACTCAAGCTGTTCGAAGTGTGCCGCCTGCGTTCGGTGCCGATCATCACCTTCATCAACAAGGTCGACCGTGAGGGTCTGCCGCCGTTCGAGCTGCTCGACGAGGTCGCCGACCGGCTCGCGCTCGACGTTTGTCCGATGAACTGGCCGGCGGGTATGGGCGGGCAGTTCGAGGGGATTTACGATCTCGTCGATCCGGCGATCATGAAGCCCGGCGGCGATGCGTCGCGCATGTACGAGGGGCATCGCGCGAAGGTCGCCGGGCTCGACGATCCGGCGCTGGCGGCGGAACTCAGCGCCGACGGGCTGGCGCACCTCCGGGAAGAGACCGAGCTGGCTTCGGCCTGCTATGCACCCTTCGATGCTGCCGCTTACCGCAATGGCGACCTGACCCCGGTTTTCTTCGGCTCGGCGCTCAAGGAATTCGGCGTCGTCGACTTGCTCGCAGGCCTTGCAAACCATGCGCCGGGCCCGCAGCCGCAGCCCGCAGAGCCTGTGCCGGTACAGCCTGGCGACGACGCCGTGACCGGTTTCGTGTTCAAGGTGCAGGCGAACATGAACCCCGCGCACCGCGACCGCATCGCCTTCATGCGACTCTGCTCGGGCAAGTTCGAGCGCGGCATGCGCCTGATGCAGGGCGGGACGGGCAAGGCGATCGCGATCAGCCGCCCGATGCTCTTCCTCGCGCAGGACCGCGAAATGGCCGAGGAAGCTTTCCCCGGCGATATCATCGGTATTCCCAACCACGGCACGCTGCGCGTCGGCGATACGCTGTCCGAGCGTACCGATATCACGATCACCGGCCTGCCGAACTTCGCCCCCGAACTGCTGCGCCGCGTCGCGCTCGTCGATCCGACAAAGACGAAGCAGCTCAGGAAAGCACTCGACGATATGGCCGAGGAGGGGATCATCCAGGTCTTCTACCCGGAGATCGGGTCGAACATGATCGTCGGCGTCGTCGGCCAGCTCCAGCTCGAAGTGCTGATCAGCCGCCTCGATGCCGAATATAAGGTCGAGGCAAAGCTCGAGCAGTCGCCATGGGACACCGCGCGCTGGATTGCGAGCGACGACGCGGCGGCGCTGAAGGCGTTTCAGGCCGATCACCGCGGTGCCAGCGCCACCGACCGCGACGGCGCGCCGGTGTTCATGGCGAAGGACGCGTGGGAAGTCGGCTATGTGACCCAGCGTCACCCCGCGATCCGCTTCACCGCGACCAAGGAACGGCGCTTCGCTCCAGCGGATTGACGCCGGGGGTTGATTGCACCCCGCAAGAAGCTCACCATCATCGCCGGGTCTGGCAAAGGTGGGGGTATCGATGCGCAGATGGATTCTGGCGCTCGCAGCGATCGCGAGCAGCGCGCCGGCAGCGGCGCAGGTGATCAAGATGCCGATCGACAGGGGCTTCTGGATCAACACGACCGACAAATGCGGAACCGCGACCAACGGCTATGCCTTTGACGGCGCGCGCTGGGGTGCGGTCTATTTCTATGGCCCGAACGGCAGCATGGGGCCGGCGGTCGAACTCGAACCGATAACGCAGACACGGCCCGCTGCGGACGGCTTCACCTATATGCAGTTCGGCGGCTATGACGGCGCCGGCTATTTTCATGTGAAATCGCTGGGTCCGGACCGCATGATGCTGCGCACCGGTGCGCCGGGGCCGGAGGGTGTCCAGGTGATGGACGATATCCTCATCCGCTGCGACCTCGGCGCGACATCGCCGAAGATGCAGGCGGCGCTCAAGCGCGCGGTGCCGGCACTCGCGGTCAAATAAGGCTGAGCAGGTCGGCGGGCGCCGCGGCGCCATCCTCCTCGTCATCCTCTTCGCCCTCGAACTTGCTGAGCGTGACGCCGAGCAGGCGGATGCCCTGTTCGGTGGGGAGCAGGGGGGCGAGGATCGCCTCGCCCGCGGCGAGCAGCGAACTACCGTCGAGAATCGGCGACGAGACCGATTTTGCTCGCGTGATCGTTTTGAAATCGGCGTAGCGCAGCTTCAGCGTCACGGTACGGCCGCGCGCGCCCTTTTTGGCGGCACGATCCCAGACGACGGTACAGACGTGCGCGAGCGCCTCGCGGATTTCGGTGTCGGTGATCAGGTCGTTGAAG
>NZ_DASWTD010000004.1:0-2966 GCF_036402335.1 Sphingopyxis sp.
CGGCGGCGCGCCGAGGCTGGCGGCGGCGCGCAGCAGCTCGGTATCGAGCCCGCGCAGCGCCGCATGGACCACGATCACCACAAAGGGCACCGCGAGCGCGCTGTGCGCGACGATCAGCCCGAGCGAACCGTTGACGAGCCCCAGCGGCGCGAAGAAAAAATAGAAGGCAATCGCGACGACGACCACCGGCACGACGAGCGGCGCGGTGATCAGCGCGACGATCGCGGTTTTTGCGCGCGAGCGCATGTAGGCGAGCCCGATCGCCGCGAGTGTGCCGAGCGGCGTCGCGATCAATGTCGTCGCGACGGCGATCTTCAGGCTGTTGCCGAATGCGTGCGTCCATTGCGGTGATTCGGCGAGCGTCCGGTACCAGCGCAGCGAGAATTCGCCCTCCGGAAACACGAGAAAGGTCGTCGGATTGAGCGACAGCGGGATCACCGCAAGGATCGGCAGCACCAGAAAGGCAAAGACGAGGATCGAAAAGGCGATGAGCGCCGCGCGGCCGGCGCGCTCGGACCGGGAGCGGCAGGCGCTCATGCCGGCACCGTGCGGACCATCGTCCGGCCGGCGAAGACCATCAGCAACAGCGGCAGCAAGAGCAGCAGGCTGAGTGCCGCCGCCATGCCCCAGTTGAGCGACTGGTTGGTGTAAAATGCGATCGACGCGCTGATCATCTGGTCGGCGCCGCCGCCGACGAGCGCGGGGGTGACATAATAGCCGAGCGCGAGGGTGAAGACGATAATCGCCCCCGCTGCGACGCCGGGCAATGTCTGCGGCAGGTAAACGGACAGGAAGGCGCGAAGCGGCGATGCGCCAAGCGAACTGGCCGCCCGCATCGCGGTCGGCGGAATGCCCTTCATCACGCCATAGAGCGGCAGGATAAAGAAGGGCAGCAGCACATGCGTCATCGCGATATAGACGCCAAGCCGGTTGTAGATGAGCTGGAGCGGCGCATCGATCAGCCCGACGGCCTGCAGCGCGTTGTTCACGATGCCGTTCGTCTGGAGCAACACCGCCCATGCCGCAGTGCGCACGAGTGCCGAGGTCCAGAAGGGCAGCAGCACGAGGATCAGCAGCGGGTTCGCCTTTCGCTCGGGTAGCGATGCGAGCAGATAGGCGACCGGATAGCCGAGCGCGACGCAAAGCAGCGCGACGACGGTGCTGATCTTGAACGTGCGCAGGTAGATATTCGTGAAAACGGCCTGTTCGGCCGGGACGGAGACGACGCGGTCGTTTGCGTTCAGCCGGCGGTCGAGCGCCGCGAGCAGGTAATGGCGCGTGAGCGGACCGTCCGCATGCCGCATCGCGGCCCAGATCCCGGGCTGTCCCCACCGCGGATCGATCCGCGCAAGATCCTTGACGGACGTTCCGACGCTGCCTGCGGCCAACCGGTCGGCAGTCGTGTAGAGAATGCTGCGCGATCCGACCATGTCGTAGTTCAGTCGATTGGCGACCTGGTTGAGCGTTCCCGCTTGCCGGGTCGCGGCAATTTCGCGCGCAACGATCGCGGCGAGCGCGTCGGGCGGCAATCCCGCGCCATCCCACTGCCGGAGCGCGATGGCGCTGTCGGGCCAGACGCGTTCGAGGTCGCGGTCGATCACCGCGCGTGACAGCATCATCAGCACGGGCGCGATGAAGCTCGCGAGCAGGAACAGGAACAGCGGCGCGACGAGCGCGAAGCTCCACCAGCGCCGAAGCCCCGGCGACCTAGCGCGCGACCCAGGCATTGAACCGCTGGGTGAGCTGATCGCCATATTCGACCCAGAAATTGGCGTCGAGTTCGAGCGCGCCGGTCATGTTCGCCGGGTCGCTCGGCGTGTCGAGTTTGAGCTTCGGATCGACGCGCCGGTTCGCCTCGATACTGGTCAGCCCCGTCGGGATATGGCTCGCAAGCCGCATCTGGTTTTCGGGCTGTGTCATATAGCGGAGCAGCTGCGCGGCTTCGGCCTTGCGCGGGCTGTTGGCGAGGATCACCCAATAGTCGACCGCATAAATGTTGCCGTGCCAGTCGAGTTTGAAATTGCGGCCCTCGGCGCGGTTCGCGACGATCAGCCGGCCCGGACTGGTCACCGACATCACCACCTCGCGTGAGCCGAGCAGGTCGGGTACCTGCGAGATCGACGACCACCAGACGACGTTCGGCTTGATCTCGTCGAGCTTGCGAAACGCACGGTCGACGCCTTGGGGCGTGCGCAGTGTCGGATAGACCTGATCGGCCGGCACGCCGTCCGCCATCAGTGCGAATTCGAGCGAATATTTGGGCGTCTTGCGCATGCCCCTTTTGCCGGGGAAGCGTTTGATGTTCCAGAAATCGGCCCAGCTCTTCGGTCCTGGTCCCTTGATCCGGTCGCCGTCATAGCCGATCACATAGGACCAGAGCATCGCGCCGACCCCGCAGTCATGCACCGCCGCGGGCAGGAAGGCGTCGCGTCCACCCAATGCAGCCCAGTCGAGTCGCTGGAACAGCCCTTCCTCGCAGCCGAGAATCAAATCCTCGGTCTCGACCTGGACGATGTCCCAACTCGTGTCGCCGCCGACGACCTTCGTCCGGATCACCCCGACGCCGCCGCGCCAGCTATCCTCGCGCAGCGGAATCCCCGTGGTGCGCGAAAAAGAACTCCAATAGGCCTTGCGGTGGGCATCCTGTGAAGATCCGCCCCAGCCGACCACGGTGAGCGGGCGAAGTTCCGAACTCGAGCCGCACGCGGCGACGCTCGCGGTGAGCGCGGCGAGACCCAAAAGGCGTGCCCAGCTTTTCATGCGACCTCTCTTTGGCGCAAGGCGGCATGGTCTTCGGCTGGAAAGGCGAAACAGCGATCGGTGCACCAACCGATCGGAATTCGCTGCCCAGGTGCAATCTCCTGTGCACCCGACGTCCTGATGACGAGCGCCCCGCCGCCATCGAGCGCTGCGCGGATGCGGCTGTGATCGCCGTGATATGCAAGTTCCTCGACCCGTGCTTCGAT
>NZ_DASWTD010000005.1:0-5009 GCF_036402335.1 Sphingopyxis sp.
CCGGCGGTAGGCGCCGTGTTGCTGCGACGTCATCCCGCCTGCAAGGCGAGTTTTTCGGCGCTGCTTTCCGACATCACCGTTGAAAATGACGCGGCGCTGGTTAGCGATTTCCTGGATGCTTGCGACATTGTGCTGGTGCCGAACAGCGGAGTGACGATCGAATGCCTGCACAAGGGCAAGCCGACATTCTACGTCTCGGGGACCGACGAGATCGAGGATGATTATTATGGCTTCGTTGCGGACGCGATACTGCCCCGTTTCGATCAGGAACTGCTGCAGCGCGGAAGCGATATCGCGGCCTGGTTCGACGCTGATTGGGAAGCGCGTTTCGCGCGATACGACGCCACAATCGAAAAGCCGATCGAACAATTGAAGCGCGATGCAGGCAAGGCATTCCTGCACCTCGTCGAACCATGATGCTCGCGGGCTGGAACCGGCTGATGAAGATCCCGGTGCGATGAAGCGCTTCGTCGATCTGACACTGGCCGGCGGCGCGCTCCTGCTCCTGTCGCCCTTGCTGTTGGTCCTGGCCTGGCTGATCCGGCGCGATATGGGGGCGCCGGTGCTTTTCCGGCAGGTACGGCCGGGTATCGGCGGCCGCCCCTTCGAGATGCTGAAGTTCCGGACGATGCGCGATGCGTCGGGCCCAGACGGCCAGCCGTTGCCCGACGCCGACCGGCTGACGCCGTTCGGGCGGATGCTGCGCGCGGCAAGTCTCGATGAACTCCCCGAACTTTGGAACGTGATAAAGGGCGAGATGAGCCTCGTCGGTCCCCGACCGTTGCTGATGGAATATCTGCCGCGCTACAGCGCCGAACAGGCGCGCCGGCATGACGTGCGTCCGGGGCTCACCGGCTGGGCGCAGGTAAATGGCCGCAATGCCTTGAGTTGGGAGCAGAAATTCGCGCTTGACGTCTGGTACGTCGATAATCGAAGCTTTGCGTTGGATATGAAGATCCTCTGGATGACGGTCGCCAAGGTGCTGCGACGCGACGGGATCAATGCCGACGGCGAGGCGACGATGCCGAAGTTCGAGGGGACACGCGAATCGTGACGCTGCTCTTTGGTGTATATGGCGCCAGCGGTTGTGGCCGAGGCATCCTGCCGCTGGTGCGCGACGAGGTCGGAGGGCAAGATGTACGGCTTGTCTTCATCGACGATGCGCCGGCCTCCGAATGGCAGAACGGGCAGGAGGTTTGGACCTTCGAGCGTTTCGCTGCCGAACCCGCGGTGCGGCGCGTCGCGGTGCTCGCGATCGCCAACTCCCGCGTCCGCGAGCGACTGGACCGTCGATGCCGTGAAGCGGAAATCGAGATTGCAGGGACCACCGCTGCAAATGTGGTCGTGATGGACGATGTAGAGATTGCGCCGGGCGCGCTCCTGTCGCCCTTCGTTACGCTCACGTCCAATATCCGGATCGGGCGCTGCTTTCATGCCAATCTCTATTCCTACGTCGAGCATGATTGCGTGATCGGCGACTATGTGACCTTTGCGCCCGGCGTACACTGCAACGGCAATGTGACGATCGGCGATCATGCCTACGTCGGTGCCGGTGCCCTCATCCGGCAGGGGCTGACGATCGGCGCGGGGGCGATCGTCGGAATGGGGGCGGTTGTAACCAAGAATGTTCCTGCGGGCGCGACCGTCGTTGGAAATCCCGCTCATCCGATGGACAAGAGGTCATCATGCTGAATACTTCCTTCTCCCCCTGGCCCAGCTTCAGTGCAGAGGAGGTCGACGCCGTCGCCGCCGTGCTGCGGTCCAACAAGGTCAATTACTGGACCGGCAACGAGTGCAGGATGTTCGAACGCGAATTCGCCCTCTGGGCGGAAGCCGACCATGCCATTGCGGTAACGAATGGCACGGTCGCGCTGGACCTCGCGTTGCATGGCCTGGGCATTGGCAGCGTCAACGGCGGTTTGGCCGGTGATGAAGTCATCGTCACGCCCCGCACCTTCCTCGCGTCGGTCAGCTGCGTATTCAACGCGGGCGCGGTCCCGGTATTTGCCGACGTCGACCCCGATAGCGGCAATATTTCGGCCGCCACCATCGCGACGAAACTGACCGAACGCACCCGGGCAATCGTCGTCGTCCATCTCGGCGGGTGGCCGGCGGACATGGATCCGATCATGGACCTCGCGGCACGCCAGGGGATCAAGGTGATCGAAGATTGCGCACAGGCGCATGGCGCTCGCTACAAGGGGCGAAGCGTCGGCTCGATCGGTGATGTCGGGAGCTGGTCCTTTTGCCAGGACAAGATCATGACGACCGGCGGCGAGGGCGGCATGGTAACCTGCAACGATCGCGCTCTATGGTCGAAAATGTGGTCCTTCAAGGATCATGGGAAGAGCTGGGATGCGGTTTACGAGCGCGCGCATCCGCCCGGTTTCCGCTGGCTGCACGAAAGTATCGGGACGAACTGGCGAATGCTGGAAATGCAAGCCGCCATCGGCCGGATCCAGCTGCGCCGGATGGCGGAATGGACCGCCGCGCGGACGCATAACGCTGCGCTGCTTCGCGCGGCGCTGGCGCCGTTTGCGGGGCAGGACGGCCCCATCCGGATGCCTCGGCCGGACGGCGAGGGCGACGTCCACGCCGAATATAAATTCTACGCTTATGTCCGTCCCGACGCCCTGGCACCGGGCTGGGACCGCGACCGCATCGTTGCCGAGATCAACGCGCGGAACGTCCCCTGCTACCAGGGCAGCTGCTCCGAGGTTTATCTCGAAAAGGCGTTCGACGGCACGGGTGTGCGTCCGGCCCAACGGCTCATGACAGCACGCCAGCTGGGCGAGACCAGTCTGATGTGGCTGGTCCACCCGACCCTGACCGACTCCGAGATGAAGCTCGCTGCCGAGGTAAGCCGCGAAGTCATAGCCGCGGCGGCCGTGGTCAAGGCGCCGGCCTGAAGCCCGGCAGCGGAGCGGGCTGCCGATCGGCTACAACCGCCAGCCGGCGGCGAGCAGGTTAGGCGCGCCCGGCTTCTAGGCGCGTGAGCCAGGATGCATCGGGCGCGAACTCGGGCACCAGCCGGTTGACGACATGGACCGCGGCGACGCTGTCGCCGGTATTCCGGATCGCGACGTCAAGTTCGTCGAGTGCTTGTTCGAGCTCTTCCCACGGCCAGGAATTTTCCTGCGCCCGCATGATGCGCGGGTGGCTTGTCTGTTCCGGATTGTTGCCGATGAGCAGCTCTTCATAGAGTTTTTCGCCCGGACGCAGTCCTGTTTCGACGATGTCGATATCGCCGTCCGGATTGTCGGCGTCGCGAACGCTGAGGCCCGACAGGCGGATCATCGAACGGGCGAGGTCGGCGATCTTCACGGGCTGCCCCATATCGAGCACGAACACTTCGCCGCCTTTCGCCATGGCGCTGGCCTGAACAACCAGCTGCGCGGCTTCGGGAATCGTCATGAAATAGCGGGTGATTTCGCGATGGGTGAGCGTGACCGGCCCGCCCGTCGCGATTTGCGCCTTGAAACGGGGTACGACCGAACCGCTCGACCCGAGCACGTTGCCGAAGCGCACCATGCTGAAGATGGTCTTTGTACGGGGTTGCGCTGCGTGGGCCTGGAGGATCAACTCGCAGACGCGTTTCGATGCCCCCATGATATTGGTCGGGCGGACCGCCTTGTCGGTGCTAATGAGAATGAAGTTGGCGACGCCCACTTCCTTCGCCGCCTGAACGCTGTGCAGCGTTCCCATGATATTGTTGCGCAGGCCGGAAAGCGGGTTTGCCTCGACGAGCGGCACATGCTTGTACGCGGCAGCGTGAAAAACCGTCTCCGGTCGGTAATGTGAATAGACGCGTCGCATCGACGAACGCTGCGAAGCATCGGCAAGTTCTGGAACCAGGGGCACCGAGACGTCCAGTTCGCGCATGAGCTCGACCAATTCCTGCTCGATCGTGTAGAGCGCGAATTCGGATTGCTCGAGCAGGATCAGGCGTGCCGGACGACACCGGATGATCTGCCGGCAAAGCTCGCTGCCGATCGAGCCGCCGGCCCCCGATACCATGACGGTCCGACCGACGGTCGTTTTGCCCATCAGCAACATATTCGCCGCGACCGTCTCGCGCCCCAGAAGCTCCTCGATCTGGATCTCGCGAAGATCGCTGACGGTCACCTTGCCTTCGATGACGCTGGTCAGGTTCGGCAAGGAACGGACATAAACTTGCTCGTCCTGCAATGTTTCGATGATTTCGCGGCGGCGGGTCCGCGACGCACTCGGAATTGCCAGCAGCACCTGGTCGACATCGGTCTCCTCGAGAAGGTGATGGAGCCGATTCGACCCGAATACCGGAACGCCATCGAGCCGCTGGCCGTCGAGCCGCAGATCATCGTCGATGAATCCCACGAGGTGGACCTGCGGTTCGTGCCGAAGCGACAGGGCGAGCTGCTGTCCGGCGCGGCCCGCACCGTAGACGAGCACGCGCTGCGCGTTGACGTCGACGACCTTGAGCAGGTCGAGCAGCGCAAAGCGGATCGCGATGCGATTGGCGCTGAGCAGCAGCAGGAAGATGATCGGATGCAGGACACTCAGCGTCCTCGGAACCGAGGGCAGGCGGAAGATCACGCACACGACCAGCAAGGGTATCGTCATGATCGCGCATGCGATCACCAAATCCGCAATCGTTCGTGCGCCCGAAAAGCGGATCAGTGAGCGATAGACGCCGGTTCTCCACGCGATCGGATACCAAAGCGCCAGAGCGATCGCCGCGAAGGTAATGACCGGCAGCGACATAAGCCCCCAAGCGCCGATCCGGAGCGAGAAGGCGATCAGCACCGCCGCGACGCACAGAAAACCATCGATTGCGACCGCCATCATCTGCCGTTGGACGCGGGGGCGGTCGAGAATGAATGCCAGTGCCTGCGCGCGGAAGCTGTGCCACCGCTCGTTGTCGAAGATCATTTGTCGCCAACCGTTTTGCATGGGGTCCCTGTTGGTTTAGTTGGACTAAACTGGATGTAGGGTATTTCCCTACAGCGACCCTGCGCCGGGACGATACA
>NZ_DASWTD010000006.1:0-2486 GCF_036402335.1 Sphingopyxis sp.
CCTTCACCAGCGATTCGCTTTGCCCGCAAATCTGCGAGGCTTCGGCAATCGAGGCGCCCTCGATCTTCACCAGCGTGATCGCCTGTGCCTGCCCTGCCGGCAGCAGTGTCAGCAGGCGGTCGAGGCTCAGCTTTGCGTGGACGGCCTCATCCTCGGCACCGACCGCGGCATCGTTGTCGCCCAGTTCGGCTTCGTCGCGCTGGCGGCGCAGCATGTCGATCCAGCGATAGCGCGCGATCGCCGCCAGCCACGGCAGGAAAGGCCGGCTGCTGTCCCAGGTCGCGAGCTTGCGGTGCATCGACACGAGCGTTTCCTGCACCAGGTCGTCGATGTGACCGGGCGCGATCCGGCGCGCGAAATAGCGGGTGAGCCATTTGCGGCAATCGGCCAGCAGCGCGCGATAGGCGGCGCGGTCGCCGCGCTGCGAGGCCGCCATCAGATGCGCCAGCGAAGGCTCGTCGATGCTCATTTGCGCCGCATCCTATCAACAAGCGCGTCGAGCGAGAACAGCCCGCCGCCGCGGACGATCAGGATCGCCGCCATCGCCGCCCACAGCGAATGGACCGGCCACCATGCGTCGGGAAAGACGAAGATCTGGATGACCAGTGTCATGACCAGCAGCGCGCCGGCCGACAGCCGTGTCGCAAGTCCGAGGAGCAGCAAAGCCGGAAAGAGATGCTCGGCATAGGTCGTCAACGGGACCGCGAAAACGGGATCGAGCGGCAACCCCGAAAACTCGCTGCCGAACAGGTCATATTGCGACGGATCGATCTGCAGGAAACTGCCCTCGACCACCTTCGTCTGCCCCGAGCGCCAGAAGACGCCGGCCAGCGCGATGCGCAGCAGCAGCAGCGCAAGACCTTCGGTTATATGCGACGCCGCAAGGCGCACGCCGCGATCGTAGAATCCGACAATCCGGTTCATCTTTTCAAGCCTTTTCAAATGCCCCTGCGCCGATGAGCGCTGCAATCGCCGTTCCGCCCTCGGGATGCAGTTCGGCCAGATGCGCGATGACGTTACCGAGCGGCGAAAATTCATCTGCCATCGCGAGCGCTGCGGCAGCGGCAGCGTGAAGGGGAAACAGCCGCACCTCGGCATCGGGCCGCGTGACGAGCAGCGCCGTTGTATCGGGGGCGAGCGCCGCATCGATGAGGGGCGCGGCGGGGCTGGCCAGCGCGACCACGCGCACCCCGGGATGGCGTTTGACGCGGAGGTCGAGCAATCCGGCCTCGCCAAGCCCGGCAAGATCCGGCAGCGCCAATACGGGCGCATCCTCGGCATGATAGCTTTCGAGCCAGGCCCGTTCGACGCGGGCGAGGTCGGCGGCCAGCG
This sequence comes from Sphingopyxis sp., assembly GCF_036402335.1. Lineage (GTDB taxonomy): Bacteria > Pseudomonadota > Alphaproteobacteria > Sphingomonadales > Sphingomonadaceae > Sphingopyxis. The sequence continues at coordinate 1,333 of NZ_DASWTD010000006.1, forward strand.
GATCGGCAAACCATTCGGGAAAAGCCGCGCCGATATCGGTCAGCGACCGTCCTTGCGATCCACCCTCTTCGACGAAGGCGCGCGATTGCCGGTTGAACTCGGCCTCGCCGAGATAATCGCGCGTTCGCGGAAAGCTTTCTTCGAGCGCAACGAGCCGGGCGTGCGAGATCGTGTTGGCATGAACGCGCAGCCCGCGCAGCACCGCCGCCGTATCGCCCGCGAACATCCCCGCGGGCAAATGGTCGGGGCCATGCAGCAAGGTTATGGCGATCGCCGCCTGCGCGTCACGCATCGACCGGCTCACGCGCAAGCAAGGCGTCGGCCTTTGCCACCTCGGCCATCAGAACGGCGAAACCGGGAACATCGCTGTCCCATTCGACGAGCACCGGTTTCGGCCCGGCGCGTTCCAGAAACGCTGCGAGCAAATCCCAGCAGCTCTGGCGAACCGCCGATCCATGATCGTCGATCGCGATCGTCCCGCCCATATCGTCATCCTTGCGCGCGTGACCCGCAACATGGACTTCGCCGACGAGGCGCGGATCGAAGGCGTCGAGCCATGAGGCGGGATCGAGCCCGAGATTGAACGCCGACACTTCGACATTGTTGATATCGAGCAAGAGGCCGCAGCCGCTGCGGCGGCACAGTTCGTGGAGGAAATCGACCTCGTTCCAGTCGTCACCCGCATAGGCGAGGTAACGCGACGGATTCTCGATCAGGATCGGACGCGCCAGCCGATCCTGGACGCGGCCGACCTCGGCCACAAAATGGTCGAGCGCCATATGGCTATAGGGAACGGGCAGCAGGTCGGGAAATTTGTCGCGCGGCCCGTTGCTCCAGCTCAGATGGTCCGACACCATAGCGGGCCCATAGCGCACGCACAGCGCCGCCAGCGCCTCGAGCTCGCCGCGGTCCACGCCCGCCGCCGATCCGAGCGACAGCCCGACCGAATGAAAGCTCAGCGGCACATGCTCGGCGATCGCGGTCAGCCAGCGGTGCGGAGGCCCGCCTGCGCCGAAGTAATTCTGGGGGTGAACTTCGGCCCAGGCGGGCGGGGAGCCCCGCTCCGCCGCCGCGAGGACGTCGGCATAATGGTCGGGCTTCAGCCCGAAACCGGCGCATCGCGGCAGGTCGCGGAGCGGGCGGGGGATCATCGG
>NZ_DASWTD010000007.1:0-9486 GCF_036402335.1 Sphingopyxis sp.
GCGGAAGGTGACGGGCTTCGCGGCCCATTCGGGCCAGGCGCGGCGTGCGATTTCGACTTCGGCATCGATATTGCTGACCGGGCCGCGCCACAGCTCTTCGCCGGTTGCGGGTTCGAAGGAAAGCAGGGTCTCGCTCATGGTTGCCCGGCTCTTATCCGTGAAAGCGGGTGTCGGCAACCTGTGGCGGCCCCGTATGACGGATCGCTTGCGCCGCGCGGCGTGGTTGGCGATAGACGCGGACGAGTCCCGCGCGCCGGGACATGCCGGAACATCGACCAAGGGGAATTGCCATATTGGCCAAGCAGGACAGCCGCCGCGACTGGTCGGACCAATATTGGTGGTCGTCCGACGGCGTCCGGCTGCACGCGCGCGTTTATGCCGGGCCGGAAGGAAGCGAAAATGCGCCGCCGGTGCTGTGCATGCCCGGGCTTGCGCGCAACGCCCGCGATTTCGAGGCACTCGCGCCGCATGTCGCACAGTATCGCAGGACGATCGTGATCGAATTTCGTGGGCGGGGGGAGAGCGCCTTTGCCAAGGATCCGATGACCTATGTCCCGCTGACCTATGTGCAGGATGTCGTCGCGATGCTCGACGAACTTGCGATCGACCGCTTTGCGACGATCGGGACGTCGCTTGGCGGGCTGGTGTCGATGCTGATGGCGGCAACGCTGCCGGGGCGTCTCGTTGGCGCGGTGCTCAACGATGTCGGGCCCGAGTTGCAAACCGCGGGGCTGGAGCGCATCCGCGACTATATCGGCGCGGGCGGCAGTCAGCCGACGTGGATGCACGCCGCGCGCGCCTTCGCCGAACTCAATGGCGCAGTTTATCCCGGTTATGAAATCCACGACTGGCTGCGGCTGACCAAGCGCACCCACCGGCTGACCGCCGAAGGGCGCATCGTCACCGATTATGACAAGCAGATCGCCGCGCCGCTGCGCGTGCCGGGCGGTGGCGATGCCGGGGTCGATTTGTGGCCGGCGTACCGCGCGCTTGGCGATATTCCGTTGCTGATCCTGCGCGGCGCGCTTTCGGATATCCTCGCGCATACGGCGGCGGAGAAGATGGCGGCCGAACTGCCGCGGGCGCGGCTGGTCGAAGTGCCGGGAGTCGGCCATGCGCCGACGATGGACGAGCCCGAGGCGCGCGCTGCGATCGACGCGTGGGCGGCGGACCTGCCCGCCGCGTGACCACCGCCAATGTTCCCGCGAGGCTGCTGCACCTTCATTCGAGCTTTTCGCTGGGCGGGAAGGAGGCGCGCGCCGTCCGGCTGATGAATCTGATGGGGCCCCGCGCGCGCCACACCATCCTGTCGGCGGTTCCGGGGGCGCTGGGCGCGCGCGACGCGATCGATCCGGGTGTCGATGTCGAATTTCCGGCCGATGCGCCGCCGCTATATGGCAAGCCCGGGCCGGCGCGCTACCGCGACCTTGCGCGCTATATGCGGCAGTTCGATCTGATCCTCAGCTACAATTGGGGATCGATGGACGGGGTGATGGCGCATCGCATTTTTGCGCCGTTCGGAGGGCTCCCGCCGCTGATCCATCATGAGGATGGCTTCAACGAGGACGAGAGCGCCCGGCGCAACTGGAAGCGAAACGCTTTTCGCAGGCTGGCGCTGCCAGCGGCCGAGGCATTGGTGGTGCCGTCGACCCTGCTTGAGCGGATCGCGGCGGACGAATGGGGCGCGGGATCGCGCACGCAGTTGATCCGCAACGGCATCGACGTCGCCGCCTATGCAAAGCCGGCCCCGATGCCGGTTCCCGGTTTCGAACGGCGCGCGGGCGAGGTAGTGATCGGCACCGTTGCAGGGCTGCGCAAGGTCAAGGACCTGCCGCGGCTGGTGCGCGCTGTTGCGGCGCTGCCGCCGAACGTGCGGCTGGTCATCGTCGGCGAAGGACCCGAGCGCGGGGCGATCGCCGCCGAAGCGGCGGCGTGCAACATGACCGACCGGCTGGTCATGCCCGGCTTCATGGCCGAACCCGCGCGCTGGATCGGCCAGTTCGACCTGCTCGCGCTGTCGTCACAGAGCGAACAGGCGCCGATCGCGGTGATCGAGGCAATGGCGGCGGGTCTGCCCGTCGCCAGCCCCGACGTTGGCGACGTCGCGGCGATGGTGTCGGACGAAAATCGCCGGTTCATCGCCGCCGACGAAGCGGGCTTGCGCAGCGCGCTCGCCGAACTCGCCCGAAAATCCGGACTGCGCGCGCAAATTGGTGCTGCCAACCGGCGCATCGCCGCCGAACGCTTCGACGAATCTATCATGGTCGCCGCCTATGAAAATCTCTATGGTCGCGCCCTTCGGGAACGCCGCCTTTTCTCCGGGGATTAGGCGGCGCGCCCATTGACTTTCACGGCCATGTTCCGCTTACGGAAACGGTAGTGGGGGCCGGTGTGCGAGACGCAGCCGGTGGAGAGAAAGAGATTTGGAATGTTCAAAGGTTTGAAGCCCATCCTTTACGGCGGACGCGAAGTCTGGCCGCTGGTCGAGGGTGGGAAAGGCGTGTCGGCGACGAACCATATGTCGAGCGGCGCCTGGGCCGCCGCGGGCGGGATCGGCACCGTGTCGGCGGTCAATGCCGACAGCTATGATGCCGAAGGCAAGATCATTCCGCAGGTCTATCACGCGCTGACGCGCAAGGAGCGCCACGAAGAGCTGATCCGGTACGGCATCGAAGGCGCGGTCGCGCAGGTCGAGCGCGCGTATGAAGTGTCGGGCGGCAAGGGCGCGATCAATATCAACGTGCTGTGGGAAATGGGCGGCGCGCAGCAGATCCTCGAAGGTGTGCTCGCGCGCACCAAGGGGAAGGTTGCCGGGGTCACGTGCGGCGCGGGCATGCCGTACAAGCTCAGCGAAATCGCCGAGCGCCACAACGTCCTGTATCTGCCGATCATCAGCTCGGCGCGGGCCTTTCGCGCGCTGTGGAAACGCGCCTATCACAAGGTCCCGCATCTGCTGGGCGCGGTGGTGTACGAAGATCCGTGGCTCGCCGGCGGTCATAACGGCCTGTCGAACGCCGAAGATCCGCTCGTCCCGCAGGATCCCTATCCGCGCGTTGCGGCGCTGCGCGAAACGATGCGCGCCGAAGGGATCGCCGACAGCGTGCCGATCGTGATGGCGGGCGGCGTCTGGTATCTGCGCGACTGGGAGGATTGGATCGACAATGCCGAACTCGGGCAGATCGTCTTCCAATATGGCACGCGGCCGCTCTTGACCGAGGAAAGCCCGATCCCGCAGGCGTGGAAGGATCGCCTCCGCACGCTCGACGACGGCGACGTGCTGCTCCACCGCTTCTCGCCGACGGGTTTCTATTCGAGCGCGGTGCGCACCCCGTTCCTACGCGACCTCGAAGCGCGCTCGGAACGCCAGATTCCCTATTCGAAGCAGGAAGCCGGCGATCATATCGTTCAGCTTGATGTCGGAGTGAAGGGCAAGAATTTCTGGGTCACTCCGCACGACCGCGCACGCGCACGCGACTGGGCGGCCGAAGGCTATACCGAGGCGCTGAAGACTCCCGACAATACGGTCGTCTTCGTCACCGCCGAGGACAAGGCCGTGATCCGCAAGGACCAGACCGATTGCATGGGCTGCCTGTCGCACTGCGGTTTTTCGTCGTGGAAAGACCATGACGATTACACCACCGGCTATCTCGCCGACCCGCGCAGCTTCTGTATCCAGAAGACGCTGCAGGATATCGCGCACGGCGGCGATCCCGAGCAGAATCTGATGTTCGCGGGCCATGCCGCGTTCAATTTCAAGACCGACCCCTTTTACTCGAACAACTTCACGCCGACCGTGAAGCAGCTCGTCGACCGGATTTTGACAGGGGATTGAAATATCTCGTCATTGCGAGCGAAGCGAAGCAATCCAGAGCGGCCATGCGCGAACGTCTGCCAGCGGTTTATATTATGACAAACCAGCGCAACGGTACGCTCTATACGGGCGTGACCTCGAACTTGGTCCAGCGCGTTTGGCAGCATCGCGAAGGGCGGGGTGGTTTCTCGCAGAGCTACGACTGCAAGATGCTCGTTTGGTTCGAGATGCATGCGATGATGGAGACCGCCTCGCGCGCGAAAAGCAAATCAAGGCGGGCAGCCGAGCGAAGAAGATCGCACTGATCGAAGTGGAAAACCCGCTTTGGCAAGATATGTGGTCTCAGATCGTCGACGGCAGGGAGTGACGCTCTGGATTGCTTCGCTTCGCTCGCAATGACGCAGCTTAATAGATCTTCGGCATTGCCAGAGGACTACGCCCACCCCTCCAGCACCTGATCGGGCGGCCGGTGGCCGTCGCACCAGGCGCGGATGTTGGCGATGACCTTTTCGCCCGAGGCTTCGCGCCCCTCGATTGTCGCCGATCCGAGGTGCGGGAGCAGCACCACATTCTGGAGCGCGAGCAGCGCCGGATCGACCGCGGGTTCGTGCGTGTAGACGTCGAGCCCGGCGCCGGCGATGCGGCCCGCCTGGAGCGCCGCGACGAGCGCCTTTTCGTCGACGATCTCGCCGCGCGCGGTGTTGATCAGATAGGCCGTCGGCTTCATCGCCCCGATACGCGCGGCGTTGACCATTTCGTGCGTTTCCGCCGTGTGCGGGCAGTGGATCGTCACGACGTCGCTGATGCGAAGCAGCGTGTCGACGCTCGCATGATAGCTCGCGCCCAATTCTTCCTCGATCGCTTCGGGCAGGCGGCGGCGGTTGTGATAATGGATCGACAGGCCGAATGCGCGGGCGCGGCGCGCGACCGCAAGGCCGATCCGTCCCATCCCGATGATGCCGAGCAATTTGCCGCCGACGCGGTGGCCGAGCATCGCGCTCGGCGCCCAGCCTGCCCACTGGCCCGATCGCATCAGCTTTTCGCCCTCGGCGAGGCGGCGCGGGACGCTGAGGATCAGCGCCATCGTCATGTCGGCAGTATCCTCGGTGAACACGCCGGGCGTGTTCGACACCATGATGCCCTTTGCGCGCGCGGCGGCAAGATCGATATGATCGACCCCGGCGCCGAAATTGGCAATCAGCTTCAGCCGTTCGCCCGCTGCCGCGATGACATCGGCGTCGATCTGGTCGGTCACGGTGGGCACGAAGACGTCGCAATCGGCGACCGCTGCCTTCAACTGCTCGGTCGAAAAGGCTTCGTCGCGCGCCGACAGCGAAACGTCGAACAATTCGGCCATGCGGCCCTCGACATGCGGCATCAGCTGGCGGGTGACGATGACGCGCGGGCGTTTCGGACGGGATGAATCGGGCATGGCCGCCGATAGAGCGCGCCGCAGCACCGCGGTCAAGAGTCGGTGTCAGGAAAAGACGGGGGATGAACGCAGCCTTTTGCGCGGCGAGCGGTTGAATTGCGGACCCGAGTTTGACAAGGCAGAGTGATGACCAGCCGCCAGATAATGCTAGCCGCCGCTTTGATGGCCGTCGTGGGACCGGCCGCCGCGCAATCCGACCCCGTACCGCTGCCCTATTGGGCATCGATCAGCGTCGACGAGGCACGGATGCGCAAGGGGCCGTCGCCCGACGTCCCGGTGATCTGGGAATATCGGCGCAAGGACCTGCCGGTCAGGGTCGTCGCGCGTTTTGAAACCTGGCGCAAGATCGAGGATCCCGACGGCACGCAGGGCTGGATGGCGGCGCGGCTTCTGAGCCGCACGCGCACCGCGATCGTCACCGGCGAAATCCGGCCGATGCGTGAGGAGGCAAACGTGTCGGCGGCGGTGGCCTATCGCGCCCAACCGGGCGTCGTCGGGCGCATTACCGATTGCAAGAACGGTTGGTGCCTGTTCGACGTCAAAGGCCGCAAGGGGTGGATCCAGACCGACCATATCTGGGGCGATTAAAGGCAGGTTTCGGCCGGAAGCCGACGATAGGGATGTGCACCCCGGCGAAAGCCGGGGCCCAGCATTCTAACGCGAACTTAGCGTGTTACCGCATGGGCCCCGGCTTGCACCGGGGTGCGCAAAAGGGACGTCTCCCGCCCCAAAGCGGACAATGAAAGAGGCCGGACGGTTTCCCGCCCGGCCCCTTCATTCGTTAAAGCCTAGCGGCGCCAGTTGAAGTGGTTCCGGTAAACCTTCACGACCCGGCCGTTGCGCTCGTTGACGAGCAGCAGGTCGTTGTAGTGACGGACATAGGTCAGGTTGCGACCCGCGCGCGGCACGCCCCAGCGGCTGTCCCAGCTCGGGCGATAGGCCGGAGCATAATAAGTCGGGCGCAGCGTCGCGCCGACGCGGAACTGCTGATAGCGGAACGGGGCGCGATAATTCTGGTAGCGCGTGTCGCGGCGCCAGTCGCGCTGGCTTTCGCGCAAATCCTTGCGGGCATCGCGGACGTCGTGGCGCGCGTCGCGGACATCGCCGCGGTCGCCATAGCGCTGCGCATTACGCAGATCGCGCTGTTCTTCGCGCAGTTCCTGGCGGTCCTTGCGGATCTCGCGGGTCTGAGCCTGCGCCACGGCAGGGACCATCATCGCGGCGATCAGGCCGGCGGTGAGAAATTTGCTCTTCATGGTGCCATTCCTTTCAATCGGTCAGGGGGAGGGGATCTGCCCGATGACAAGGATGGATTAGGCGAGTCGGGTTGAACCGAACCGGAATGCGCCGTTTATTTTCAGGTCATTAGTGTCGCAAATTGTCGCGGCCATAACGATGAAACGGCGCCGTCTTGCGACGGCGCCGTGCAACTTTTCGAATATTGGCGGTTCAGACCAGTTCGACCGCAACCGCCGTCGCTTCACCGCCGCCGATGCAGAGGCTGGCAATGCCGCGCGTCTTGCCGTGGCGCTGGAGCGCCGCGATCAGCGTCGTGATGATCCGCGTGCCGCTGGCGCCGATCGGGTGGCCGAGCGCGGTCGCGCCGCCGTGAACATTGATCTTTTCGTGCGGGATGCCGAGGTCGTGCATCGCGAACATCGCGACGCAGGCGAAGGCTTCGTTGACTTCGAACAGGTCGACATCGCCGATCGACCAGCCGGTCTTGGCGAGCAGCTTGTTGATCGCGCCGACGGGGGCGACGGTGAAGTCCTTGGGCTCCTGTGCATGCGCGGCGTGCGCGACGAGCCGGGCGACGGGCTTCGCACCCTTGGCGTCGGCGACCGACTAGCGCGTCAGCACGACCGCGGCGGCGCCATCCGAAATCGACGAGCTGGTCGCGGCGGTAATCGTGCCGTCCTTGGCAAAGGCAGGCTTCAGCGTCGGGATCTTGTCGGGCATGCCCTTGCCGGGGGCTTCGTCGGTGTCGACGATGACGTCGCCCTTGCGGCCGGCGATGGTGACGGGCGCGATTTCGCTGGCGAAGGCGCCGGCGGCGATCGCGGCCTTGGCGCGGCTCAGCGATTCGATCGAATAATCGTCCTGCGACTGGCGGCTCAGTTGATACGCATCCGCGGTATCCTGCGCAAAGGTGCCCATCGCGCGGCCCGCTTCGTATGCGTCCTCGAGGCCATCGAGGAACATATGGTCATAGGCCGTGTCGTGGCCGATGCGCGCGCCCGAACGATGCTTCTTGAGCAGGTACGGCGCGTTGGTCATCGATTCCATGCCGCCCGCGACGACCAGATCGACGCTGCCCGCGGCGAGCGCTTCGGCGCCCATGATCACGGTCTGCATGCCCGAACCGCACACCTTGTTGACGGTCGTCGCCTGCACCGACTTGGGCAGGCCCGCCTTGATCGCGGCCTGCCGCGCCGGCGCTTGGCCGAGGCCGGCGGGAAGCACGCAGCCCATATAGATACGCTCGATATCGTCACCCGACACGCCCGCGCGCTCGACCGCCGCCTTGACCGCGGTCGCGCCGAGATCGGTCGCGCTCGCGTCCGACAGGCTGCCCTGCATGCTGCCCATCGGGGTGCGCGCATAGGAAAGGAAAACGACGGGATCGGTGGCGGTCATATCGAGAGACTCCGGTGGGGAAAGATACGTCGGCGGGTCGCTTAGCCCTTTTGCTGCACTTGCGAAAGAGGCAGGGAAGAGATGGGTGTCCGGTTTCATCTTGCAACCCGCCGCGCGGCATGATCAAACATCGGCCGCACAGATATAGGGGAGACGGGTCATGGCCACGGCGATCAGCCAGGATATTGCAGGCGAAACCGCGCGCATGCACGACGTGCTTGCGGCGCAGAAGGCGAGCTTTACCGCTGCGATGCCCGAAAGCCTCGCGGTGCGCCGCGACCGCATCGATCGCGCGATCGCGCTGCTCGTCGACAATGCCGAGGATTTCGCCAGGGCGGTGAGCGAGGATTTCGGACACCGGAGCCGCGACCAGACGCTGATGACCGACATCATGCCGTCGGTGAGCGCGCTCAAGCATGCGAAGAAGCATATGGCGAGCTGGGCGAAGGGCGAGAAGCGCAAGCCCACCTTTCCGCTCGGGCTGCTCGGGGCGAAGGCCGAGGTGCAGTTCCAGCCGAAAGGTGTCGTGGGTATCGTTGCCCCGTGGAATTTCCCGGTCGGGATGGTCTTCGTGCCGATGGCGGGCGTGCTCGCCGCGGGCAACCGGGCGATGATCAAGCCGAGCGAATTCACCGAAAATGTCTCGGCGCTGATGGCGCGGCTGGTGCCCGACTATTTCGACGAGAGCGAGATGGCGGTGTTTACCGGCGATGCCGACATCGGCGTCGCTTTCTCGAAGCTCGCTTTCGACCATATGATCTTTACCGGCGCGACGAGCGTCGGGCGGCATATCATGCGCGCCGCGGCCGATAATCTGGTCCCCGTCACGCTCGAACTCGGCGGCAAGTCGCCGACTTTCATCGGGCGCAGCGCGAACAAGGATCTCGTCGGCCAGCGCGTTGCGCTCGGCAAGATGATGAACGCGGGGCAGATCTGTCTCGCGCCCGACTATCTGCTCGTCGCCGAGGACGAAGAAGGCGCGGTGATCGACAGCGTGACGAAGGGCGCAGCGGCACTGTACCCGACCCTGCTCGCCAACGACGATTACACGTCAGTGGTGAACACGCGCAATTACGACCGGCTGCAATCCTATCTGACCGACGCGCGCGAGAAGGGCGCCGAGGTGATCGAGGTCAATCCGGGCGGCGAGGATTTCGCGAGCTCGAACAGCCACAAGATGCCGCTCCATATCGTGCGCAACCCGACCGACGACATGAAGGTGATGCAGGAGGAAATCTTCGGCCCGATCCTGCCGGTCAAGACGTACAAGACGATCGACGATGCGATCGATTATGTGAACGCGGGCGACCGTCCGCTCGGCCTCTATTATTTCGGGCAGGATAAGAGCGAGGAGGACCGCGTGCTGACGCGGACGATCTCGGGCGGCGTCACGGTCAACGACGTCCTGTTCCACAACGCGATGGAAGACCTGCCGTTCGGCGGGGTCGGCCCGTCGGGGATGGGCAATTATCACGGGGTCGACGGTTTCCGCACCTTCAGCCACGCGCGCGCGGTCTATCGCCAGCCCAAGCTCGACGTCGCGGGGCTCGCGGGTTTCAAACCGCCCTATGGCAAGGCTACTGCGAAGACGTTGGCAAAAGAGCTC
>NZ_DASWTD010000008.1:0-1884 GCF_036402335.1 Sphingopyxis sp.
GGCAGCCCGCAATCCGGACCCTGCCACCTTATCATGACGATCCCGCCTATATCGCGGCGCTCAAGACCTCGATCGAAGCGAGCCTCGCCGGGATCGATTTCCTGCCCGATACAATAATAGCCAGCTTCCACGGCATGCCCGAACGCACACTGCAGCTTGGCGATCCCTATCACTGCCATTGCCGGAAGACCGCGCGCCTGCTGGGCGAGGCATTGGGGCTTGAACTCGAAGTCACCTTCCAGTCGCGCTTCGGGCGCGCGAAATGGCTCGAGCCCGCGACCGACGCGGTGCTCGCGGCGTTGCCGGGCAAGGGTGTCCGCAAGGTTGCGATCCTCGCGCCCGGCTTCTCCGCCGATTGCCTAGAGACGCTGGAGGAGCTCGCGATCCGCGGCCGCGAGACATTCGTCACGGCGGGCGGCACACACTTCGCCTATCTGCCCTGCCTCAACGCCAGTCCCGAATCCGTAACAATGCTGCGGCAGTTGCTCGCGCGCGAGCTTGCGGGCTGGATTGAGCCCGCTTAGGTTCACGACACAAACTGCAGCAAGGAGAGCGCGTGCCATGGCCAGAACAGCGATCGTCACCGGCGGAACCCGCGGCATCGGCGAGGCGATCAGCCTTGCGCTGAAAGACATGGGCATGAACGTCGCGGCCACCTATGCCGGCAATGACGATCGCGCGCGCGCGTTCACCGAGCGCACGGGCATCCGCGCCTATAAATGGGATGTCGCAGACCATCAGGCATGCCTCGATGGCGTCCAGGCGGTGGAGGCCGACCTCGGCCCCGTCGACGTCGTCGTCAACAATGCGGGCATCACGCGCGATGGTACGCTGCTCAGGATGACCTTCGAGGCGTGGAAGGAAGTGATCGACACCAATCTGGGCGGCTGCTTCAACATGGCCAAGGCGACCTTCCCCGGTATGCGCGATCGCGGCTGGGGCCGTATCGTCAATATCGGCTCGATCAACGGTCAGGCCGGGCAGTACGGCCAGGTCAACTATGCCGCCGCCAAGTCGGGAATCCACGGTTTCACCAAGGCGCTGGCGCAGGAAGGCGCCAAGGCCGGCGTGACCGTCAACGCGATCGCGCCGGGCTATATCGATACCGACATGGTTGCAGCCGTCCCCGCCGAGGTACTCGGCAAGATCGTCGCCAAGATCCCCGTCGGCCGATTGGGCCACGCCGAGGAGATCGCGCGCGGCGTGGCGTTCCTTTGCTCGGAAGAGGCAGGCTTCGTCACCGGATCGACGCTGTCGATCAATGGCGGCCAGCATATGTATTGAGCAAGGCGGCAGCGCGTTGCCAAATTTTGCCAAAGTGCCTATGTTCTCGGCATGAGCACGATGAACATCTCGCTGCCTGAATCGCTCAAATCCTTCGTCGATCGGCAGGTGTCTAGACGCGGCTACGGCACGAGCAGCGAATATGTGCGCGAATTGATCCGCCGCGATCAGGATCGCGAGCATCTGCGCGTCTTGTTGCTCGATGGTGCCGCGGCATCCGACCCGGTTGTCGTCGACCCCGCCTATTTCGACGGATTGCGCGTACGCGCGGTTGAGCGCGGCGGGCGGTGACGACAAAACCGCTCGTTGCGTTGGGGCTGGCCCGGCGCGACGTGGAAGACGCGATCGACCATTATCTGGCCGAGGCCGGAGACGCCGTGGCAATGCGCTTCATCGACGCGCTGGAACGCGCCTATCGGTCGATCGCCGAAGCGCCCGGGACGGGCTCGCCACGCTACGCGCATGAACTCAATCTGCCCAGCCTTCGGCATTGGCGGGTCAAGCGCTATCCCTTTTACATCTTCTACATGGAACATCAGGACCGTATCGACATTTGGCGCGTCCTCCACGCGCAACGCGACATTCCGGCATGGATGCAGG
>NZ_DASWTD010000009.1:0-2042 GCF_036402335.1 Sphingopyxis sp.
ATCCTCCCCTGGGCCGCAAAGAGCGGAGCCGAAATCTGCCCGATCGACTGGATGCCGCCGATCGACGATCAGTTGCTGGGGTTCGGGCTCGACCTCGACGCCCCGCCCGAGACGCGCAAGGCGCAGGGATTTCAGGGTTTCCTGACCTTTCCCGATCGCAAGATTCTCGATTGGGACTTTTTTTCCGCCGAAGACCCGGCGGTGCTTGCGCCGCCGCAGAAATGGGCGAGCGAACCCGCGCCGCGCGCCGACCGCGACCTGCCACGCCGTCTCTATCTCTATCGCACCTTCATGCAGGCGCAGCGCATCCGGGCGATCGCGCACAAGCGAAAGGGTGAAACCGTCGTCGTCGTCGTCGGCTATTTCCACAAGCCCGACATCGAAGCGATCCTGAAGACCGATCCGGCGATCGACCTCGTGTCGCCCACCAGTCTCGGCCAGCCGGACGATAGGGCGGTGCACGCCGCAACGACGGCCGAGCATCGCGCTGCCATCCTCTCGTTCAACCTGCTCGGCATGCAGGCGGCGACCGGCGTCGTGAACCGGGACTGGGTTGCGCGCGTGCTCGCGGATTTCACAGGCGAGGCGCCCTCGCCCGAAGCGCAGCTGTTCCACACACGCCACGCCGTGCTGTCGGGCACGATAACGCTGTCCGACGCAGCACGGCGGTACGAAGCGATCGCGAACGATGCGGCGGCGGCGAGGCCCTTCGGCTGGGACGGCGTCAAGGACCGGGCGCGGATCGATTCCTTTTTCGACCCGTTCGGCAATCTCGAGGTCCGGCAACGCGCGCGAATCGAACTGGCGCGGACGCTCTTTGCGCAAGGCAAGGCGGCCCGGGCCAGACAGTTGCTCGACCGGCTCGCCAGCGAGCTTTCACCGCGCAAGGCATTGCAGCTTCGCGGCTATACGCCGTTGCTCCAGCCGCCCTCGCCGACCGCCGGGGCGGGTTGAAGCGACGACGTCGGGGGTCGCCAAAAGGCATCGCGCACGTCTATAGCCGGGACATGACATCCATCACCGCAACCGAAAATGCGACCCTCGAACGCGCCGCCGATGCGCCGATGCTCGCACAGGTCGAACGATGGGCCGCAGTAAACAGCGGCACGGGCAATCTCGCGGGATTGAAGACCGTCGCGGGACTGCTCGCCGATGCCTTCGCGGCGCTTCCCGGCGATGTCCGGCTGGTCGCCGCCGACCCGGTCGAGAGCGTCGACGGCGCCGGCGCCGTCAACATCATCCAGCGCGGCGATCATCTGCATGTCCGGGTGCGCCCCGAGGCGCCGGTACAGTTGCTGCTGACCGGGCATATGGACACGGTGTTTGCCGCCGACCATCCGTTCCAGACGTTGAAATGGCTGGAGGACGGTGTGCTCAACGGCCCCGGCACCGCCGATATGAAGGCGGGTATTTCGGTGATCCTCGCCGCGCTGACCGCGCTCGAGGCGTCGCCGCTCGCGAGCCGCATCGGCTATGACGTGATGATCAACAGCGACGAGGAAACGGGGAGCCAGGCATCGGCGCGGCTGATCGCCGAACTCGCCAGGGGCAAGACCGCGGCGCTGACGTACGAACCGGCGCTGCCCGACGGCACGCTGGCCGGCGCGCGGCCGGGCAGCGGTAATTTCTCGATCGTCGTCCACGGCCGCGCCGCGCACGCCGGGCGCAATCCGCACGAGGGGCGCAACGCGTTGCTCGCCGCCGCCGATCTCGCGCTGCGGCTCGGCGCGCTGAAGTCCGACACGCTGAAGGTCAATCCGGCGAAGATCGACGGTGGCGGCCCGAACAATATCGTCCCCGACAGCGCGATCCTGCGCGTCAACATGCGCCCTTCGACCCCCGACGCCATGGCGGCCGCCGAAGCCGCGATGCGCGACGCGATCGCGGCGGTATCGCGCGAGCATGATGTCCACTGCCATGTCCATGGCGGCTTCAACCGCCCCCCCAAACCCCTCGATGCGGCGGCCACCCGCCTGTTCGAGCTGGTGCGCGATTGCGGCGCGGCGCTCGGCCTGCCGCCGATCAGCTGGAACGCGACGGGC
>NZ_DASWTD010000010.1:0-11092 GCF_036402335.1 Sphingopyxis sp.
GAATGCCCTTATCCGCGCTTCGACGGGCTCAACCTGACGTGGGAAACGCTCGAGGGGCTCGCCAAACATAATGGCCCGGTGACCAATCCCGGCTGGGCGCTGACCGAAATCGACGCCGATTTCGGGCTCGACCTTGGTAGCCATGCGAGCCTCGAGGCGCAGATCGCAGCGGTGGCCGACGATATCGCCTATGACAATCACGACATCGACGACGGGCTGCGTGCCGGGTTGCTCTGTCTCGACCAGCTGATGGAGCAGCCTTTCGTCGCCGCCAATTATCGCGCGGTCGAGGATCGCTTTCCGGATGCACCGCGCGACCGGTTGCTGCGCGAACTCGTTCGCGACCAGATCGGCGTGATGGTCAACGATGTGATCGCCGCGACAACGGCCAATGTTGCCGCCGCCGGTGTCGCCAGCGTCGAAGAGGTGCGCGCCGCGCGCAGCGCACTCGGCGGCTTTTCATCCGAACTCGCGGCCGAAGAACGCGAACTCAAGCGCTTCATGTACGCCAATCTCTACCACCATCCCGAACAGGTCGCCGCCGCCGAGGCCGCGAACCAGGTCGTCGGCCGGCTCTTCGCCGCCTATGCCGCCGACCCGCGCCTGATGGGCGCGGACTGGTCAGCGCGGCTGCCGTACGAAGAATGCGCGACAAACCGGCACATCGGTGATTATATCGCGGGCATGACCGACCGTTTCGCCATCGACCGCTATGCCGATATCTTCGGCCGCGACGCGGTGCCCGAGGCGCTGGCGCATGCCTGACGCGCTGATCGTCGGCGCGACCGGGATGATCGGGCGCGCGGTGATCGAGCATTTCGGCGCTATCTCGGTCGCCGTCCTCGCGCGACGCGCGGTCGAGGGGCTGGCGCCGCACCACAAGCAAATCGTCGCGTCTTCCGAGCGCTGGGCCGGGATCATTGCCGCCGAAAAGCCTGCCGTCCTGATCTCCTGCCTCGGCACGACGATCCGGCTGGCAGGATCGCAGGCGGCGTTCCGGGCGGTCGACCATGACCTCGTTCTCAGCGCGGCGCGCGGCGCGAAATCGGGCGGCACACCGCATATGATCGCGGTCAGTTCGGTCGGCGCCGCCGCGAAGAGCGGCAATTTCTACCTCCGCACCAAGGGCGAGACCGAAGATGATTTGCGGGCGCTTGGTTTCCGGCGGCTCGACCTGATCCGTCCCGGCCTGCTCCGCGGCGACCGGCCCGGGCCGCAGCGCCTCGGCGAAGGACTCGCGACGATCGCCGCACCGCTCACCGATGCGCTGCTCCACGGCGGCTTCCGCCGCTATCGCTCGATTTCGGGCGAAACCGTCGCCGCGGCCATTGTCCGGCTGGCGGGGCAGGGCGGTTCGGGCGTGCATATCCACGAAAACGACGCGATCCGCGCGCTCGCCGATTGACTCCGCAAAGGGGCAGCGCCAAGGCTCGGGCGTCTGTCGGATCGCGCAAGGGATTCGACCGGCCGCGCGGGAGAGCGTGAGGGCAGGGCAACCGGCGCCTCACCACCGAAGGAGCAACCGCCCCGGAAACTCTCAGGTCAAAAGGACCGCGCAGGCTGGAACGGACACTCTGGAAAGCGTTCCGGCTGTTTTTGCCGGAACCACCGAAGGGGTAACCCCATGATATGGGGGAAAACTCTCAGGTTCCCGTGACAGAGGGGGCATGGCGCAAGGCGCGGCGATGGGCCGCGCATACGCTGTGCAACCGCGGGAGACTGGCATGACCGATACGGAATTTACGGGCGACGAAGCGGCGATCGAGACCGCGACGCTGCCGCTCGACGCCTGGCACCGTGCGAAGGGCGGCCGGATGGTCGAATTCGCCGGCTACTGGATGCCGATCCAGTATGAAGGCATCATGGCCGAACATCTGTGGACGCGCGAAAATGCCGGCCTGTTCGACGTCAGCCACATGGGGCAGTTGTCGCTTGCGGGCGATCATGTTGCCGAAGCGCTCGAAACGCTCGTTCCCGGCGACATATCGGCGCTGAAGCCCGGCCGGATGCGCTATTCGCTGCTGCTCGATGAAGACGGCGGCATCCTCGACGACCTGATGATCACGAACGAGGGCGATCAGTACGGCATCGTCGTCAACGGCGCGGTGAAATGGGAAGATATCGGGCATCTGCGCGAAAATCTGCCCGACGACATCACGCTCAACCACAATGAGGATTATGGCCTGCTCGCGCTGCAGGGGCCGAAGGCGGTCGATGCGCTCGTCCGGCTGGTGCCCGAAGCCGCAGATCTCGTCTTCATGCAGGCGGCGCGCGCGACGTGGCAGGGGCATGCGATCGGTCTCAGCCGCTCGGGCTACACCGGCGAGGACGGGTTCGAGATTTCGCTCCCGAACGACGCGCTCACCGCTTTCGCCGACGCGCTCTGCGCGATGGAAGAAGTCAAGCCGATCGGGCTCGGCGCGCGCGACTCGCTGCGGCTTGAGGCGGGGCTGCCGCTTTACGGCCACGACCTCACCCCCGCGATCGATCCCGCCGAGGCCGATCTCGGCTTCGCGATCAGCAAGCGCCGCCGCGCTGAAGAGAATTTCCCCGGCGCCGCGCGCATTCTGGGCCACCTCGAAGATGGCCCGCCGCGCCGTCGCGTCGGTCTGCTCATCGACGGCAAGCTGCCGGTGCGCGAAGGCGCCAAGCTGTTTGACGGCGAGGAAGAGATTGGCGTCGTGACGTCGGGCGGCTTTGCCCCCAGCGTCGGTGCGCCGATCGCGATGGGCTATGTGCCGCGCGACCATGCGGTCCCCGGCACTGCGATCGCCGCCGAGGTGCGCGGCAAGCTCGTGCACTGCACCGTCGCTGCCATGCCCTTTGTTCCGCATAATTATGTTCGTAAAACAGGAGGTTGACTGATGCCGCGTTATTTTACCGAAGAGCATGAGTGGATCGACGTCGACGGCGACGTCGCGACCGTCGGCATCACCGACTTCGCACAGGGCCAGCTTGGCGACATCGTGTTCGTCGAAGTTCCCGACACCGGCGCCGAACTCAGCAAGGGCGGCGACGCCGCGGTGGTCGAATCGGTGAAGGCGGCGAGCGACGTCTATGCCCCCGTCGACGGCACCGTGACCGAAGGCAATGGCCAGCTCGAGGAAGATCCCGCGCTCGTCAACTCGGACCCCGAAGGCGAAGGCTGGTTCTTCCGCATGACGCTCGCCGACAAGAGCCAGCTCGACGGCCTGATGGACGCTACCGCGTACAAGGCCTTCTGCGACGCCCTGTAAGCCGGGACCTGTAACCGATCACCCTCCCGCGAGCGGGAGGGGGAGGGACAAGATGACCGACGCCGCGCTAGCCAATTGTCGCCTGATGGTGGCGACGCCGATCTATGAGGGCGCGCAGGGCACCTATGTGCGCGCGGCGCTCGACCTCGCACTGCGGGCGCAGGCGATCGGTTTGCCGGTGCGCTTCGAATTCATCCTCTACCAGCCGTCGATCACGCGCGCGCGCAACATATTGACCGCAATGTTCCTTGCCAGCGACTGCACGCATCTGCTGTTCGTCGACGCCGACATCGACTTTTCGCCAGACGATGTTTTCTCGCTGATCCGCGTGATGGATGGGCATCCGCAGTGCGGTGTCCTCGGCGGGGCCTATCCGCGGCGGATGATCAACTGGCGCAACGTCGCGCGCGCGGTCGAGATGGGGCTGGCAAAGGATAATCCCGCCGATCTGGAGCGCTTCTCGGGCGATTTTGCGCTGCATTTCCTGAACGCCGACGAGAGTTTCCAGATGACCGACCTTGTCGAGCTGTCGCGGCTCGGCACCGCGATGATGCTGATCCGCCGCGATGTCCTCGAAGGAATGCGGGCGGCGGCGCCCGGGCTCGTCTTTCGCCCCGACCCGGCCGAGCGGCAGGCGCACGGCGTCGGCGATCTCGAACCCGCCTTTTTCTGCCCGCTGGTCGACCCCGAAACGCAGGCCTTGCTGTCGGACGACTATGCCTTTTGCCAGCGCGTCCGCGATGCCGGTTTCCGCATCTGGCTCGCGCCGTGGATCCGTACGACGCACGCCGGCCCTACGGTCTTCGTCGGCAACCTTGCCGACACCGCCCGGCTTTTTTCCACAAAACCAGAATCTTCTCCGGAGTAGTTCATGCGTTATCTGCCTCTTACATCCGATGATCGCGCCGCGATGCTCGCCACCATCGGCGCATCGTCGATCGACGACTTGTTCGTCGATGTTCCTGCCGAGGCGCGGCTCGATGGCCCGATCGCCGGCCTGCCGAACCAGGCCAGCGAGCTCGCGGTCGAACGCCACATGGCAGCGCTGTCGCGCCGCAACCGCGCCGCAGGCGACGGTCCCTTCTTCCTCGGTGCGGGCGCCTATCGCCATCATGTGCCCGCCAGTGTCGATCATCTGATCCAGCGCGGCGAGTTCCTGACCGCTTACACGCCGTACCAGCCCGAAATCGCGCAGGGCACGCTGCAGATGCTGTTCGAATTCCAGAGCCAGGTCGCGCGGCTGCTCGGTACCGACGTCGCCAATGCGTCGATGTACGACGGTTCGACCGCCTGCTGGGAAGCGATCGTGATGGCGCGGCGCATCACCAAGCGCGCGAAGGCGCTGCTCTCGACCGGCCTTCATCCGCATTATCGCAGCGTTGCGCGCACCATGGCCAAATATACCGGCGATGTGCTCGTCGACGGCGACCCGAGCCTCGAAGCGGGTACCGACTGGGCGGCGCTCGCGACCAGCATCGACAAGGAAACGAGCTGCGTCGTTGTCCAGTATCCCGACATCCTCGGCTGCATCGACGACATGACCAGGCTGGCCGAAGCCTGTCAGGCTGCCGGCGCGCTGCTGATCGCGGTCGTCACCGAGCCCGTCGCGCTCGGCCTGATCAAGTCGCCCGGTGAAATGGGCGCTGACATCGTCGTTGGCGAGGGGCAGTCGCTCGGCGTCGGGCTGCAATTCGGCGGTCCTTATGTCGGCCTGTTTGCGTGCAAGACCAAATATGTCCGCCAGATGCCGGGTCGCCTGTGCGGCGAGACCGTCGACGCCAACGGCAAGCGCGGCTTCGTGCTGACGCTGTCGACGCGCGAACAGCATATCCGCCGCGAGAAAGCGACGAGCAATATCTGCACGAACTCAGGTCTTTGTGCGCTGGCTTTCAGCATTCATATGACCTTGCTCGGCGAAGCCGGCCTTCGCCAGCTCGCCGCGATCAATCATGGCCGCGCCAAGGCGGCCGCCGCCGAACTTGCGAAGGTGCCGGGCGTATCGGTGCTGAACACCAGCTTCTTCAACGAATTCACACTTCTGCTGCCCACCGCGGCGCGGCCCGTGATCCACAAGCTGGCCGAGCGCGATATTCTCGGCGGGGTCTCGCTCGGCCGCCTCTATCCTGACAACACGGGCCTCGAAAACGGCCTCGTCGTCGCCGTGACCGAAACCGTGACCGAGGCGGATATCGCCGCCTTCGCCGCTGCTCTGAAGGAGGTGCTGGCATGACCGCGCTCAACCGCGCCGGCTGGCGCCCCGAAATGAACATCGCCGGCGGTGCCGACGACAATGTCACCTTCACCGGCAATCGCGCGCTGATGCTTGAGGAACCGCTGATCTTCGAGATCGGCGGAACCGAAACCACCGGCGTCGATTTCGACGAGACTGCGCCCGCCGCCGATCTCGGCGGCCTTGCACGCACGGCACCGATCGGCCTTCCGGGCCTCAGCGAATCCGAAACGGTGCGCCATTACACGCGCTTGTCGCGGCAGAATTACGCGATCGATCTTGGTCTCTTTCCGCTCGGCAGCTGCACGATGAAGCACAACCCGCGCCTCAACGAAAAGGTCGCGCGGATGCCGGGCTTCGCCGATACGCATCCCCTGCAGCCGCAGGAAACGGTCCAGGGCGCGCTCGCCGTCATCAATGAACTCGCCGTGTGGCTGATCAAGCTCACGGGCATGTATGGCGTTGCGATGTCACCCAAGGCCGGTGCGCACGGCGAACTCTGCGGCATTCTCTGCATCAAGGCGGCGCTCGAAGCGCGCGGCGAGGACCGCCGCGTCATCCTCGTCCCCGAAAGCGCGCATGGCACCAACCCCGCGACCGCGGCCTTTGCAGGCTTTACGGTCGAGGACATTCCCGCGACCGCCGAAGGCCGCGTCGATCTCGCGGCGCTCAAGGCCCGCCTTGGCCCCGACGTTGCCGGGGTGATGATCACCAACCCCAATACCTGCGGTCTGTTCGAGCGCGAGATGAAGGCCATCTCGGATGCGGTCCACGCGGCGGGTGGCTATGTCTATTGCGACGGCGCCAATTTCAACGCGATCGTCGGTCGCGTGCGCCCCGGCGATCTCGGTATCGATGCGATGCACATCAACCTCCACAAGACCTTCTCGACCCCGCACGGCGGCGGCGGTCCCGGCTCGGGCCCGGTCGTGCTGTCGGAAGCGCTGGCGCCCTATGGCCCGCTGCCCTTCGCCGCGCGCTACGCCGATGGCAGCTTCAAGCTGGTCGAAGAGGAAAATGCCGCCGACGAGCATCCGGCAACTTTCGGCCGCATGACCGCTTTCCATGGCCAGATGGGCATGTTTACCCGCGCGCTGACCTATATCCTCAGCCACGGCGCCGACGGGCTCAAGCAGGTTGCCGAGGATGCGGTGCTCAACGCCAACTATATCCTGCGCAGCCTTGAGGGCGTGCTCGACGCGCCGTTCGCGGCGTCGGGCCCGTGCATGCACGAGGCGCTGTTCAGCGACAAGGGGCTCGCCGAGGGCTTCTCGACGCTCGATATCGCCAAGGGACTGATCGACGAGGGCTACCACCCGATGACGGTCTATTTCCCGCTCGTTGTCCACGGCGCGATGCTCGTCGAACCGACCGAGACCGAAAGCAAGGCGGTGCTCGACCAGTTCATCGGCGCGCTGCGCAGCATCGCGCTGCGCGCGAAGAACGGCGACCCGGCGCTTAAGACCGCGCCGCATTTCGCCCCGCGCGCACGCCTCGACGAGACGGCGGCGGCACGCAAGCCCGTCCTCGCCTGGGAGGGGTGATGGCCGAACCCGCGCCCGGCCCCGACCGTCCCGAAACGCGCTCCGGCGCCGGGTGCGTCGCGGCCGGGGCGCTGTTCGGGATCGTCGCGATCCTCGGCTGGCTCATCGCGATCATCGCTTACGGCCTCGTCGTCGAGCAGTGGGAGATGATCGAGGTCCGCCGCGAGTTCAGCTACGACTGGGTCTTTCTCTGGGCTCCGCTGTTTGCGATCGGGCTCGGGCTTGCGATGGCCTTCCTTGCTTCGCGGCGCGCGTCGGCGGCACGAATGACCTTGCTGATCACGCTCACCGGCGCCATTGCCTTGCTGGCGGGCGTCGTGCTTTTCGGGCTCGGCGGACTGGTCTGACAGGGCGGGGGAGCGGGCGATGAGCTGGGACACTATCTTTCTGCTGGCCAATTGCTGGGCCTTCGCGGGCTGGATCGCGCTCGCCTTTCTGCCGCGCGGCCCGAAAATCCTCGCGGCGATCCTCTACGCCGGCGTTTTCCTGCTTTGCCTTGCCTATACGGTGATGATCGTCGGATTCCTGACCGGCGGCATCGATGCGGGTGGATCGGGCGGCGGCGATTTCACGACGCTGGCGGGCGTGATGAAGCTGTTCGACAGCCCGGGCGGGGCGACGATGGGGTGGATCCATTATCTGGCGTTCGACCTGTTCACCGGCCTGTGGATCGCGCGCGATGCCGACAACAAGGGCTTCGGCCGCATCGTGCAATTCCCCTTCCTGTTCCTGACGCTGATGGTCGGCCCGGTCGGGCTGCTGGCGTGGCTGATCGTTCGCGAGCGCCGCGCCCGGGCGCAGGCGAAAAGATGACGCCGCGTCCGTGGATGCCGGGCGACGGTGCCGTGGCGGACAAGCGTCACGCCCCGGCGACGCTGCGCAATCGTGACGCCATAGCGGCGGTTCTGGCCGACTGGTTGCCGGTCAGCGGAACGGTGCTGGAGGTCGCGAGCGGGTCGGGCGAGCATGTCGTCCATTTCGCCGCCGCCTTCCCGCAGCTCGCCTGGCAGCCGAGCGATCCCGATCCCGCCGGGCTGACCTCGATCGCCGCGTATCGCGCCGAGGCGGGTCTGGCGAATATCGCGCCGCCGGTCGCGCTCGATGCGGCGTCGGCGCGCTGGCCGCTCGACAGTGCCGCGGCGATCCTCTGCATCAACATGGTGCATATCAGCCCGTGGGAGGCGACGCTCGGCCTGTTCGCGGGCGCCGCGCGGTCGCTTGCGCCGGGCGCGCCGCTGATCCTTTATGGTCCCTATATCGAACCCGACGTGCCGACTGCCGAGAGCAATCTCGCCTTCGATGCGAACCTGCGCGCCCGCGATCCGGCATGGGGCCTGCGCGATACCGACACCGTCAAGGCGGCCGCCGCGACCGCCGGCCTCGCCTTTGCCGCGCGCCGCGCGATGCCCGCGAACAATCTGATGCTGCTGCTGCGCCGCACCTGACGTCCCTGACAGGATAGGCGATCGGCGCTTTACCTCGCGGTTAGAGCCGCTAGCCTTTCCCCGATGCCGCGCAAAAGACGCGATTCGAGGAGAGTGAGGCGATGGGCCGCGACGTTTCGGAGCTGTTTACGTTCGACGAATTCCTGACCCATTGGGCGGGCGAGCGCCCGGACCGGGTGGCGATGCGCGAAGAGGATCGCGTCTATAGCTACGCCGAACTCGACGACCGGACCGCGCGCGCCGCGTCGGCGCTGCTTGCGGCGGGGCTGGCGAAGGGCGACCGCATCGCGTGGATCGGCAAGAACAGCGACCTTTATTTCACTCTCTTTTATGGCGCGGCGCGTGCGGGCATCGTGATGGCGCCGATCGGCTGGCGCCTGTCGCCGGCCGAATGGGCGTTCATCGTCAACGACACGCAGGCGAAGATGGTGTTCGCCGGACCGGGGTTCGAGGGGCTGGCCGACCAGCTTGCCGGCAAGCTCCAGAACGACCCGGCGATCGTTGGCGCGGCGGATGCATGGGCGATGATCGAGGGTGCGGCGCGCACGCCTTTCGAACCGTCGGGCGCCAACGACGCGGTGCTCCAGCTCTACACGTCGGGCACCACCGGCAATCCCAAGGGCGCGGTGCTGTCGAACCATAATCTCTTCGCGCTCAGGAAACATTCGAACAGCCTCGATCTGCCCTACACCAAATGGGAGGATGACGAGGCGGTGCTCGTCGCGATGCCGTGCGCGCATATCGGCGGCACCGGGCTCGGCATCATGGCGCTCGCGGCGGGGCTGCCCGGCGTCGTCCTTGCCGAATTCAACCCCGATGGCGTGTTCGACGCGGTCGAGCAGCATGGCGTCACGCGCTTCTTCATGGTCCCTGCCGCGCTCCAGATGCTGTTGATGCACCCGCGCTGCGCCAGCGTCGATTACAGCCGCCTCAAATATATCCTCTATGGCGCCGCGCCGATTCCGCTCGAACTGCTGCGCCAGTGCATCCAGATGTTCGGCGCCGATTTTATCCAGGCCTATGGCATGACCGAAACCACGGGCACCATCTCGATGCTGCCGCCCGAGGATCATGACCCCGCGGGCAATGCGCGAATGCGTTCGGCGGGCAAGGCGCTTCCCGGGGTCGAAATCGTCATTCTCGGACCCGATGGGAAACCGGTTCCGACCGGTGAGGTCGGCGAGGTCGTGACGCGTTCGTCGAACAATATGCTGGGTTACTGGAACCTGCCCGACGCGACGGCAAAGACGATGACCGACGATGGCTGGATTCGCACCGGCGACGCCGGCTATCTCGACGCCGACGGCTATCTGTTCATCCACGACCGGATGAAGGACATGATCATCACCGGCGGCGAGAATGTCTATCCGGCCGAAGTCGAAAGCGCGATTTTCGGCCATCCCGCAGTGCAGGAGGTCGCGGTGATCGGGATTCCGGACGCCAAATGGGGCGAGACGGTGAAGGCCGTCGTCGTCGCCAAACCGGGCGCGAGCGTCGAGGAAGCCGATATCATCGCCTGGGCGCGCGAGCGCATCGCAGCCTTCAAGGCTCCGCGCAGCATCGACGTGATCGACGCGCTTCCGCGTAACGCCAGCGGCAAGATCCTGCGCAAGGACCTGCGCGCGCCCTATTGGGAAGGTTACGAACGGATGGTGAACTGACCGGGCGTCAGCGCAGCTTTCGGTCGAGTTCCGGGAGGGCGGGCGCACCGCGGCGTTCCAGCGCATCGAGCGTCGCGCGCGCCATCGCGCGATAGGCGGGCAGCAGGTCGGGGCTGAAGGCCGCCAGCGCGTTCAGATGGCCGCCGATCGTCCGGTGGTCGCCGCGCAGCAGCGGTCCCGACAATCCGGCGAAACCCCGTTCGAGGCTGTTTTCGAGCGCGGCGCGAACGAGCGGCGCGAGCAGTGCCGCCGGATCCTCGACCCCCGCATCCTCCAGCCCGCCCGACGCGCCGGCGATCAGCGTGACGAGATGGTTCGACGCATGGCACAGCGCCGCATGATACAGCGCGCGCCGATCCTCGGCGATCTCGACCGCGACGCCGCCCAGCAGCGCGACGATATGCCGCGCCTGCACCGTCGCTTCGGGGGTCGATCCGGTGATCGCGAACCGTGCGCCCGCCATGCGCCGGACTTCGCTTTCGGGCGCGCCGGTAAAGGTCATCGCGGGATGCACCGCCGCCGTCGACGCGCCCGCTGCGCGCAGCGGTTCGAGGATAGCGGCGCCACTCCGCCCGCTGACGTGAAAGACGAACGGCACGGCGCCCGCCGGGAGCATGGCCGCCAGATCGGCGACAACATCGGCGAGGGCATCGTCGGACACGGCGATCGCGATGACATCGCATATCTCGAACAGATCGCCGGCTTTCGGCGCAGCAACGCAGCCGATCCGCGCCGCGGCCGCCCGAGCGCCCTCGGGCGAGCGGCCCCACAACAACGGCAGCGCGGTCGAGTGCGGCGCGAGTCCGAGGGCGAGCGCCTGCGCAACCCGGCCCGCGCCGATGATGCCGAACTGCTGGAATCGGGGCGTATCCATCATGGCGCATCTAACGCCGTCCTGCCGACTGCGCCAACCCGTTGGCCATACCCCGGACTTGATCGCCGATTATCCCCTTCCGACAAGGAAAGGATGTTCCCC
>NZ_DASWTD010000011.1:0-11814 GCF_036402335.1 Sphingopyxis sp.
CGGTCGGCGGCGGCTGCTCGTCGCCACGATCGTCGGCGGGCTGATCCTGCTCGCGGCGGCGCTCGGCCTCAGCCAATGGGCGGCGGGCCATGCGCGCACGCGCGCCGATGCCGATGCGCGGCAGAATGCGCGCGCGCATGCGAGCCTGCTCGAAAGCGAACTTCAGAAATTCCGCCTGCTGCCGCGCGTGCTCAGCGAATTCCCCGACGTCCGCCTCGCGCTCGCCGAAAAGAGCGCGGCGGCGTCGCGGCGGCTCGACCGCGAACTCGAGCAGCTCGCGCGGCGTACCGACGCCGCGGTCATCTATGTCATCGGCGCCGACGGCATGACGATCGCGGCCAGCAACTGGCAAGCCGGGACGAGCTTCGTCGGGCAGGACTATCGCTTCCGTCCCTATTTCCGGGGCGCGATGCAGCGCGGCGAGGCCGAGATGTTCGCGCTCGGCACCGTCAGCGGACGTCCGGGACTGTTCCTCGCGCGCCGCGTCGATGTCGGCGGCCGTCCGCTCGGCGTGATCGTCGTCAAGGTCGAGTTCGACAAGCTCGAAGCCAAATGGGCCGATTCCCCGGCGGCGACGCTCGTCACCGACGACGCCGGCATCGTCATCATGACGAGCGAACCCGCGTGGCGCTTCCGTTCTTTCGGCCCGATTTCACGCGCTGCCCAGCAACGCCTGCGCGATACCCGCAGCTATGGCGATGCAACGCTGGCGCCGCTGGCGATCTGGCAGGCCGACGGCGATGTCCGCATCGCCGACCAGGGCGGCGGCGCGCTATACCGCCAGACCGTCCAGCGCGTTTCGCTTCCGGGCAGCAAGCTCCATGTCCTGCAACCCGCCGGGCCGGCGCGAGACGGCGCGAACGCAACCGCGCGTGTGCTGTTTCTCGTCCTCCTGATCCTCGTCGGCACGGCGGTTCTCGCGCTTCTCCGCCTCGTCGAGCGACAGGCCTTGCGACAGGCGGCGCATGTCGCGCTCGAACGCGAGGTTGCGGCGCGCACGCAGGACTTGCGCGAGGCCAATGCCGAATTGCAGCAGGCCGCCGAACGACAGGCCGAAACCGACCGCCGTTTCCGCGAAGCGCGCGAGGAACTGGCGCAGGCCAGCCGGCTCGGCTCGATCGGGCAGATCACCGCGGGCGTCGCGCACGAAATCAACCAGCCGCTCGCCGCGATCCGCACCTTCGCCGAAAACAGCCTGAGCTATCTCGACCGCGGGCAGTCCGACAAGGCGCGCGGCAACCTCGACACGATCGTCGAACTCACCGCGCGCGTCGGCGCGATCACCAACGAACTGCGCAATTTCGCACGGCGCAAGCCCACCCCGCTTGGCCCCGTCGCGCTGCAATCGGCGATCGACGGCACCAATCTTCTCATCGGCGACCGGCTGCGTGCGCAGGGCATCGCACTCGACATCGCGGTCGAAGATCCGGCCCGGACCGTGCACGCCGACCGCGTCCGGCTCGAACAGGTGCTCGTCAACCTGCTGCAAAATGCCGCCGACGCAGTGCACGGCGTCAGGGACCCGCATATCGTCCTTCGCGTGCATGGCGCCGATCCCGTGCACATCGACATTTGCGACAATGGCCCCGGCATCCGCGCCGACCTGTTGCCCCAGCTTTTCACGCCCTTCGTCACCGGCCGTCCTGACGGCCTCGGCCTCGGCCTCGCGATCGCGAGCGACATCATGGGGGAGTTCGGCGGTTCGCTGACCCTGATCCCCTCGCCGCTCGGCGGCGCAGGTTTCCGCCTTAGTTTGAGGCCGGCATGAGTTTCTTCACCGGTGAACAGATGATATTCTTCGTCGACGACGACGCGGCGCTCCGCGAGGCCAATGTTCAGACGCTCGATCTCGCGAATCTCGCGGTCGAAGCCTTTCCCGATGCCGCGAGCGTCCTGCCGCGCATCGATGCCGCTTTTCCGGGCATTATCGTCACCGATATCCGCATGCCCGGGATGGACGGGCTCGAACTGCGCGCCGCGATCCACGCCATCGATCCCGGCATCCCCGTCATCCTGATTACCGGTCACGCCGATGTCGCGATGGCGGTTCGCGCACTCCACGACGGCGCCTTCGACTTCCTAGCCAAGCCCTTTGCCTCTGACCATCTGGTCGGAGTCGCGCGCCGCGCGCTCGCGCATCGTGCGCTGATCCTCGACAATCGCCGGCTGACCGCGGCGGCCGCCGCGATCGACAGCCCGCTGATCGGCGAAAGCGCCGCGATGCTGCGGCTGCGCGAGACGATCACGCAACTCGCGCAGGCCGATTTCGACGTGCTGATCGAGGGAGAGACGGGAACCGGCAAGGAACTCGTCGCGCATATGCTCCACCGCCAAAGCCGGCGCAGCGCCGCGTCGCTCGTCGCGGTAAACTGCGCCGCCCTGCCGCACGACGTTGCCGAGGCCGAACTGTTCGGCAGCGACCAGATCGACCGCGCGACGGGCAAGCTCGGCCAGGCGGGGCGCGTCCGCGCGGCGCACCGCGGCACCTTGTTCCTCGACGAGATCGACACGATGCACCCCGCCGTGCAGGCGAAGCTGCTGCGCGTGATCGAGGAGCGCGAAGTCCAGCCGGTGGGCGCTGCCGCGCCCGAGCCCGTCGACCTGCGCGTCGTCGCCGCAACCAAGACCGACCTGATGGACGCGGTGCGCGCCGGCACATTCCGCGAAGACCTCTATTACCGCCTCCACGTCGTGAAGCTGCGGATTCCGCCCTTGCGCGAACGCCGGTCGGACATCCCGCAGACCTTCGCCTATTTCCTCGACGAAGCCGCGGCAAAGATGGGGCTGCAGGGGTTCCAGATCGACGATGGCGTCCGCCGCCACCTCGTCGAGCACGACTGGCCGGGCAACGTCCGCGAACTCAGGAATTTTGCCTATAGCGTCGTTCTCGACCTGCCATCGGACCCCGGCCTGTCGGCGATGCCGGGCGAGGCATCGCTGTCCGAACGTCTCCGCCGCTTCGAGGCGACGATCATCCACGACACGCTGACCCAGACGCAGGGCAATATCGCCGAGACGATGGCGCGCCTCGGCATCCCGCGAAAGACGCTTTACGACAAGATGCAGCGGCACCGGATCGACCCGAAAATATTCCGGACGTAGCGCGCCGGACTATCCTCCGGTGACGAGCGAAGCAGCATTCCGGCCCAAGAAGCCGGGGGTGGGCCAATCCCACCCCCGAAGCGTTCAGATCCCGTCGAGACCCTTGCTCACCATGATATTCACGGCGACGCGGCGGTTCTGCGCCTTGCCCTCGGGGGTGTTATTGTCTGCCGCCGGGTCCGCCTCGGCCATCCCGGTGGGGGTCAGCATGCGATAGGGCTTCCAGCCGCACGCCTGCTGCAGGTAATTGACGACGCGCGCGGCGCGCTTTTCGCTGAGCGTCTGGTTCAGCTCCTCGCTTCCCGTCGAATCGGTGTAGCCGACGACGAGCAGCAGCGCATTGTCCATCCCGTCCGCCTGCGTCGCGGCGGCGCAAAGATCGGCTTTGCCCTGCTCGGACAGCACGGCCTTGCCGGTATCGAAGTTCACGTTCGTCGTGCCCTTGATATTATACTGGTCGATATCGCCGACGCGGCCGCGCAGGGCTTCGGTCGCCGCAGTCTGCTCGGCAAAGCGCTGGTCGGTGCCGGTACGGATCATCGACGCCGTGCGGAGATCCTTGTTCTTCAGCGCGACCTGGCCTGCGGCCAGACCGCCGCTCCACTGCAGCGTCTCGACGGTGACCGGCAGGCCGTTGAGCAGCGAGTCCGCCGCCAGCTTGTTGCTCGCGAGGCCGAGGAAACCGCCGCTCCCCTTGATCTTGGTTTCGGGGATGAGAGCGATGATCGTGTTATTGCCGTCGGTCGTCGTGACCTGCACCCGGCCTTCGCTGCGCGCCGAGATAATGCCTTCGACCTTGGGGCCCTTGGTCATCTCGGACGCGGGCGGAATCGTGCCATAGACGGTCGCCATGACATCGCCGCCATCGGACGATGCCTCCTGCGCCTGTGCATCTTGCGCCTGCGTGTCCTGCGCCTGTGCAGCGATACTGCCCGCCGCTGTCCCGGCCATCATGGCCAGCAGCAGCAACATTCTCGGATTTTTGGAAACGGCACCCATACCCTACTCCTTCAATGGGATCAGCCGGGTCCACCTGTTGATGTGGCCCGTTCTGGCACATGGATACTCCCGGCCAGGCCCAAAGTTGCGCGGATTATCGAGGGTTTTGCACGGCCAATCGACAAACCATGTCCTGCCGATGTCGCTTTTATGTCGGCAAATTTACAATAAGGAGTTGCCCGACCGGACGTCCGGCATTTCGGGAAAAATGCAAGGCGCTGAGTTCGCGCACAAATTTGGATGGCCGCTTCTTTCCCTTGGGCGGACACGCGCCAGATAAGGATCCTAGCCCTGGATTCCTGCCTTGAATTCGGCGACAAGATCGAAACGGTCGCCGCGAAACAGCTGCCGGACATGGGTCACGACGCGTCCCGCGCGCCATGTGGTGCGATCGAGCTCGAGGCACGCCGCAGCCGCGCCGACCCCGAGCAGCCCGGCCTCCTTGCGGGTCGGCGACACCGCCCGGATGACGTGGCGCACCTGCGTCCAGGGAATATGTGCGAGCAGCCACGTCCCGGGCGCTTCCTTTGCGAAATCCACGTCGCCGGCGCCCGGAACCTCTACCAGCGAGATCAGCCTGCGTTCGAGCGCGAACGCTTCGCCTGCCGCCATATGGAGGCCGACGATACAGAGCGCCGGCCCGGGGACGGGCCCCTCGCCCTGCTTCGCCGGCTCGGCCGACAGGGCCTGCCACCGATAGGCTTCGCCCCGCGCGGCGATCAGTTCGGCGAGGTCCGGCACCGTCATCACCGCCGAATGGACTGCCGGATGCGCCACGAACGACCCTGCCTTGCGGCGCCGTTCGATCAACCCCGACGCCGCAAGTTCGCTGAGCGCCTTGCTCACGGTCGCGCGTGCGCAGCCGTGCTCGGCCGCGAGTTCCTGTTCGGTGGGGATGCGATGCCCGGGACGCCACGCGCCCGAGCGGATCAGGCCCGCAATCTCGTCGCGGATGCGCCGGGCGGGGCTCAAGCGAGGACCCGCGCGACACAGGCGCGATAGGCGGCACCGATCGCCTCACTATCGACATGGCGGCCGTTCTCGACGCATTTGGCGCCCGCGCGCCAGACGGTGTCGACGGCACCGGCCCGCGCGGCGAATATCCAGCGATCGAACAGCGTCGCATCGTCGGTGCCGGCAAAAGCCGGGTGGTCGAGGTCGAGCGACACGATGTCGGCGGCATGGCCCACGGCAAGCCCCGCCGGCACGCCGAGCGCCTGCGCGCCGCCGTCCACGGCGCGTGCAAAAAGATTGGCCCCGACAAAAGGCGAAGCCTCGCCCGCGAGAAGCGCCCGCGCGCGGTGCGCGAGGCGCTGCGAATATTCGAGCGCGCGGAGCTCCTGCGCGGCATCGACGAGGATATTGCTGTCGGTGCCGACCCCGAAACGTCCGCCCGCGGCGAGATAATCGATCGCGGGAAAGATGCCGTCGCCCAGATTGCCCTCGGTGATCGGGCAGAGTCCGGCCACCGCACCGCTCGCGGCGAGCCGCGGGACCTCGCTTTCATCAAGGTGGGTCGAATGGATCAGGCACCAGCGCGCGTCGACCCCGGCGTTGTCGAGCAGCCATTCGACCGGCCGCGCCCCGCTCCACGCGACGCAGTCGGCAACTTCCTTCACCTGCTCGGCGGCGTGGATGTGCACCGGCCCCGCCGGCGACATGACGAGCAAGGCGGTCAGCTCTTCGGGCGTCACGGCGCGCAGCGAGTGCGGTGCGACCCCCATATTGGCGTCGCCCGAGAGCTTCGACCGCGAAGCGCCGAGAAGCTTCGCAAAGCCGTCGATGTCATTGAGAAACCGCCGTTGGCCGGGGCTCGGCGCCGCCGCGCCGAAATTGCCGTGCGCATAGAAAACGGGAAGCAGGGTCAGCCCGATCCCCGTCGCGGCGCTCGCCTCAGCAATCGCCCCCGCCATCTCGGCCGGATCGGCATAGGCCGCGCCCGCCGGATCGTGGTGCAGATAGTGAAACTCGCCGACGCGCGTGAAGCCCGTTTCGAGCATCTCGGCATAGGCCTGCGCGGTGATCGCCGCGACATCGTCGGGGGTCAGCCGGTCGAGGAAGCGGTACATGATCTCGCGCCAGCTCCAGAAATTGTCGTCGGGGCGGCTACGGCGCTCCGAAAGCCCCGCCATGCCGCGCTGGAAGCCGTGGCTGTGGACGTTGCAAAGCCCCGGCAGGCCGACGCGGTGGCGATCGTCACCCTCCGCCACCTCGGCCCCGACCTCGACCTTCGCAATCCGGCCGTCGGCGATGCGCAGACGCACGTCCTTTTTCCATTCGTTGCCGAGCCACGCGCGTTCGAACCAGAGAGAAGTCATCGTCCGTCCTCATATTATGTCTAGACATAATGGCGCATTCGAACGATGCTGTCCAGATGGAGCAACTCTGGACGAACGCCCGACTCGCAACGATGACCGACGACGCACTCGGTCTGATCGACGATGGCGTCGTGGCGGCAGCGAATGGCCGGATCGTCTATGCCGGCCCCACCGAGGGCGCCCCCGCGACCGCGCAAAAAATCGTCGATTGCGACGGCCGGCTGATCACCCCGGGCCTGATCGACTGCCACACGCACCTCGTCCACGGCGGCAACCGCGCGAACGAATGGGCGATGCGCCTCGAAGGCGCGACCTATGAAGAGATTGCGCGCGCGGGCGGCGGCATCGTCTCGACGATGCGCGCGACGCGCGAAGCGAGCGAGGCCGAACTGGTTGCGAGCGCCCTCCCCCGCCTCGACGCGCTGATCGCCGAGGGTGTGACGACGATCGAGATCAAGTCGGGGTACGGCCTGTCGACCGGTGACGAGCTCAAGATGCTCCGCGCCGCCCGCGCACTTGGCGGGCATCGCAACATCCGCGTCGAACCCACCTTCCTCGGCGCGCACGCGCTGCCCCCCGAATATAAGGGCAACAGCGACGCCTATATCGACCTTGTCGTGGACGAGATGATTCCCGCCGCCGCGCCGCTGGCCACCGCGGTCGACGCCTTTTGCGAAGGCATCGGTTTCTCGCCCGCACAATGTACGCGCGTGATCGCGGCGGCGCAGGCGCACGGCCTCGCGGTCAAGCTCCACGCCGAACAATTGTCGGCGCTCCACGGCAGCGCGCTCGCTGCGAGATACGGTGCGTTGTCGGCCGACCACCTCGAACATGCGACCGACGACGACGTCCGCGCGATGGCCGACGCCGGGACCGTCGCGGTGCTGCTGCCCGGCGCCTATTATTTCATGCGCGAGACCAGGCTGCCGCCGATCGATGCGATGCGCCGTCACGGCGCGCGCATCGCGATCGCAACCGACAACAACCCCGGCACCTCGCCAACGACCTCGCTCCTGCTCATGCTCAACATGGGTGCGACCTTGTTCGGCCTGACCGTCGTCGAGGCCCTGCGCGGCGTCACCGTCAACGCCGCCGCCGCGCTCGGCCTCGGCGCCGAGATCGGCTCGATCGAGGCCGGCAAGGCGTGCGACCTCGCGATCTGGAACGTCACCGACCCCGCCGAGCTCGTTTACCGCATCGGCTTCAACCCGCTTCACCAACGCATCAAGGACGGACAATGATCATCACTCCCGGCGCCATGACGCTCGCCGACTGGCGCGAAATCTATGAGGGCGCGAGCGCTGAATTGAGCGCCGATGCTTGGGAGGCGATCGATGCCAGCGCCGCCGCGGTCGCGCGGATCGTTGCAAAGGGCGCGCCGGTCTATGGCATCAACACCGGCTTCGGAAAGCTCGCGAGCGTGCGCATCGCCGACGACGATCTGGCGACGCTCCAGCGCAATATCGTGCTCAGCCACGCTGCGGGCACCGGCGCGCCGTCGCCGGCTCCCATCGTCCGGTTGATGATGGCATTGAAACTCGCCAGCTTCGGCATGGGCGCCTCGGGCGTCCGCCGCACGACGGTCGCGATGATCGAGGCGATGCTGGCGAACGGCCTCACCCCCATCGTCCCGTCGCAGGGCTCGGTCGGCGCGAGCGGCGATCTCGCACCGCTCTCGCACATGGCGGCCGCAATGATCGGGGTCGGCGCGATCGAGGTCGGCGGCAAGACGCTGCCCGCCGCCGACGCGCTCGCCGAGGCCGGTCTCGTCCCGCTCGATCTCGGCCCCAAGGAAGGCCTCGCGCTGCTCAACGGCACGCAATTCTCGACCGCCAACGCGCTTGCGGGCCTCTTCCGTGCCGAGACCGTCTTCCGCTCGGCGCTGATCACCGGCGCGCTCTCGACCGAGGCCGCGAAGGGTTCGGACGCCCCCTTCGATTCGCGCATCCACGCGCTGCGCGGGCACGCCGGACAGCGCGAGGTCGGCGATGCGCTGCGCGGCCTGATGGCGGGATCGGCGATCCGCGCCTCGCACGCCGTCGATGATCCGCGCGTGCAGGACCCTTACTGCCTCCGCTGCCAGCCGCAGGTGATGGGTGCGGTGCTCGACCTGCTGCGGCAGGCGGGGACGACGCTCGGTATCGAGGCGAACGGCGTGTCGGACAATCCGCTGATCTTCGCCGACACCGACGAAGCTTTGTCAGGCGGCAACTTCCACGCCGAGCCCGTCGCCTTCGCCGCCGACATGATTGCCATGGCGCTCTGCGAGATCGGCTCGATTTCGGAGCGCCGCATCGCGATGCTCGTCGACCCCGCGCTCTCGGGCCTCCCCGCCTTCCTCACCCCGCGCCCCGGCCTCAATTCAGGCTTCATGATCCCGCAGGTCACCGCCGCGGCGCTCGTCAGCGAGAACAAGCAGCGCGCCTATCCGGCGAGCGTCGACTCGATCCCGACCTCGGCGAACCAGGAAGACCATGTCTCGATGGCCGCACACGGCGCGCGCCGCCTGCTCGACATGGCCGACAATGTCAGCGCGGTGATCGGCATCGAACTGCTCGCGGCGTGCCAGGGGATCGACTTCCACGCCCCGCTGAAGTCGAGCGATGCGCTGGAGGCAGCGCACGGGCATCTCCGCGCTTCCGTGCCGACGCTCGAAGACGACCGGCACTTCCACCCCGACATGGAGGCCGCGACCGCGCTGGTTCGTTCGGGCAGCCTCGTCGTCGCGGTGCCCGTCACCCTCCCGGGCCTCGGTTGATGGACTGGCTGCACGTCCATCGCGGCGACGCGCCGCTCGTCATCGCCTTCCCGCATGGCGGAACCGACCTCGCGGGCTTCGACGAGCAATTCGTCTCGCCCTGGCACGCGCAGATCGACACCGACTGGTGGATCGCCGATCTCTACGCCTTCGCCGCCGACATGGGTGCGACGCTGGTCGCGACCGACATCTCGCGCAGCGTGATCGACATGAACCGCGATCCCTCGGGCGCGTCGCTCTATCCGGGGCAGGCGACGACCGAGCTCTGTCCGACGACGACCTTCGACGGCGACCCGCTCTACCGCTTCGACCTGCCCGACGAGGCGTCGATCACGCAGCGGCTCAATCTCTATCACCGCCCCTATCATGAGACGCTGACAACCGAGCTCGACCGCCTGAAATCGGCACACGGCCGCGCCGTCCTCTACGACGCCCATTCGATCCGCAGCCGCGTCCCGCGCCTGTTCGACGGCGAGCTGCCGCAGTTCAACATCGGCACCAACGGCGGCACAACCTGTGCCCCCGAACTCGAAACCATCGTCGCGAACATCTGCGCCGCCAGCGGCAGGAGCCATGTCGTCAACGGCCGCTTCAAGGGCGGCTGGACGACGCGCCACTATGGCCATCCCGACGACGGCGTCCATGCGATCCAGATGGAGCTCGCGCAGCGCGGCTATATGGCCGAGCCCGCCGAAATCACCCACGCCAACTGGCCCTCCTCCCTCGACCCGAACCCCGCGATCCTGCCCGTGCTCGAGCAAGTGATCGCCGCAACCCTCGACTTTGCGAAAGGACACTCATGACCCGCCTCGACAACAGCCGCGTGATCCGCCCGGCGACCGGAACCGAGATCAGCGCGAAAAGCTGGCTCACCGAAGCGCCGATGCGGATGCTGATGAACAATCTCCACCCCGACGTCGCCGAGGCACCGCACGAACTCGTCGTCTACGGCGGCATCGGCCGCGCCGCGCGCGACTGGGAGAGCTATGATCGCATCGTCGAGACGCTGAAGCGGCTGGAAGGGGACGAGACCCTGCTCATCCAGTCGGGCAAGCCCGTCGGCGTCTTCCGCACGCACGAAAATGCCCCGCGGGTGCTGCTCGCCAATTCGAATCTCGTCCCCGAATGGGCGAACTGGGACCATTTCCACGAGCTCGATAAAAAGGGCCTGATGATGTACGGCCAGATGACCGCGGGCAGCTGGATCTATATCGGCAGCCAGGGCATTGTTCAGGGCACCTACGAAACCTTCGTCGAAATGGGCCGCCAGCATTATGGCGGCAGCCTTGCGGGGCGCTGGCTGCTCACCGCCGGGCTCGGCGGCATGGGCGGCGCGCAGCCGCTCGCCGCGGTGATGGCGGGCGCATCGTGCCTCGCGATCGAATGCCAGCCGAGCCGCATCGAAATGCGCCTGCGCACCGGCTATCTCGACAAGCAGGCCTCATCCATCGACGAGGCGATCGCGATGATCGAGGCGAGCCATGCCGAAGGCAAACCGGTGTCGGTCGGCCTGCTCGGCAACGCCGCCGAGATCCTGCCCGAGATGGTCCGGCGCGGTATCCGCCCCGACCTGCTGACCGACCAGACGTCGGCGCATGATCCGGTCAACGGCTACCTCCCTGCCGGCTGGACGCTCGACGAATGGTTTTCGAAGCGCGAGAGCGACCCTGCCGCGGTCGCCAAGGCCGCAAAGGCGTCGATGGCGGTGCATGTACGGGCGATGCTCGACCTGCAGGCCGCGGGCGTGCCGACGACCGACTATGGCAACAACATCCGCCAGATGGCTAAGGACGAAGGCGTCGAAAATGCCTTCGACTTCCCCGGCTTCGTCCCTGCCTATGTCCGCCCGCTCTTCTGCCGCGGCATCGGCCCCTTCCGCTGGGCGGCGCTGTCGGGCGATCCCGAGGATATCTACAAGACCGACGCGAAGGTGAAAGAGCTGCTCCCCGACAACAAGCATCTCCACAATTGGCTCGACATGGCGCGCGAGAAGATCAAGTTCCAGGGCCTGCCCGCGCGCATCTGCTGGGTCGGGCTCGGCGACCGCCACCGGCTCGGCCTCGCCTTCAACGAAATGGTCGCGAATGGCGAACTCAAGGCGCCTGTCGTGATCGGCCGCGACCATCTCGACTCAGGCTCGGTCGCGAGCCCCAACCGCGAGACCGAGGCGATGAAGGATGGCAGCGATGCGGTGTCGGACTGGCCGCTGCTCAATGCGCTGCTCAACACCGCCTCGGGCGCGACGTGGGTGTCGCTCCACCATGGCGGCGGGGTCGGCATGGGCTATTCGCAGCATAGCGGCATGGTGATCGTGGCGGACGGCAGCGAGGCTGCGGCCGAACGGCTCGGCCGGGTCCTGTGGAACGACCCCGCGACGGGCGTGATGCGCCACGCCGATGCCGGCTATGACATCGCGATCGACTGCGCGCGCGAACAGGGGCTCGACCTCCCCTCGGTGGCGCCGCGATCCTAACGTCGCCCCGAACAACGAAGGGCCGCCCTTTTGGGGGCGGCCCTTCCATTGTCTTGCCTGACGCGGACAGTTCAGCCGAACATGACCCCCGCGAGGACGGTCATGCTCGATCCTGCCGCATGCGGCATGTGACAATGAGACATTCGACCACCTCCTTTCGCTTG
>NZ_DASWTD010000012.1:0-8616 GCF_036402335.1 Sphingopyxis sp.
TCGATGCCGGGGATGATGGATACCGTCCTCAATCTCGGCCTCAACGATGCCACCGTCGAGGGGCTCGCGGCCACCAGCGGCGACGCCCGCTTCGCGTGGGACAGCTATCGCCGCTTCGTCCAGATGTACGCCGACGTCGTCATGGGGCTCGACCATGCCGAGTTCGAGGAGGCGCTGGAAGTCGCAAAGGAAGACAAGGGCTTCTACCTCGACACCGAGATGTCGGCCGAAGACTGGCAGGCGCTGGTCAAGGAATATCAGGCGATCGTCGAGCGTGAGACCGGCGCGCCGTTCCCCCAGGAACCGAACGACCAGCTCTGGGGCGCGGTCGGCGCGGTGTTCGCGAGCTGGGAAAGCGATCGCGCGAAAGTCTATCGCCGCCTGAACTCGATCCCCGCCGAATGGGGCACGGCGGTCAATATCCAGGCGATGGTGTTCGGCAATATGGGCGACACCTCGGCAACGGGTGTGGCGTTCACGCGCGACCCCGCGACCGGCGAGCGCGCCTGGTACGGCGAATGGCTGATCAACGCGCAGGGCGAGGACGTCGTCGCGGGCATTCGCACGCCACAGTACCTCACCAAGGTCGCGCGCGAAAAGGCGGGCGCCAAGCCGGCGTCGATGGAAGAGGCGATGCCCGAGACCTTTACCGAGCTCGGCCGCGTCTTCGACACGCTTGAAACGCACTACCGCGACATGCAGGATATCGAGTTCACCGTCGAACGCGGGACGCTCTGGATGCTGCAGACGCGCAGCGGCAAGCGCACCGCCAAGGCGGCGCTTCGCATCGCGGTCGAGATGGCGGCCGAGGGGCTGATTTCGGAAGAAGAGGCCGTCGGCCGCGTCGATCCGGGCGCGCTCGACCAGTTGCTCCACCCGACGCTCGATCCCAACGCACCGCGCGACGTGCTGACCAAGGGGCTCCCTGCGAGCCCCGGTGCCGCATCGGGCAAGATCATGTTCGACGCCGACAGCGCCGAGAAGGCGGCCGCGATGGGCGAGGCGGTGATCCTCGTCCGCGTCGAAACCTCGCCCGAGGATATCCACGGCATGCACGCGGCCAAGGGCATCCTGACCGCGCGCGGCGGGATGACCAGCCACGCGGCGGTGGTGGCGCGCGGCATGGGGCGTCCGTGCGTTTCGGGAGCGGGCGGGTTGTCGATCGACGGCGCGTCGCGTGTGCTGCGCGTCGGCGGACGTGAACTGCGCGAGGGTGATATCCTGACTCTCGACGGCTCGACCGGCGAAGTCATGGCGGGCGAGGTTCCGACCTTGCTTCCCGAACTCGTCGGCGACTTCGGCGTGCTGATGGCATGGGCCGACAAGGTCCGCCGCATGAAGGTGCGGACCAACGCCGAAACGCCGCAGGACGCCCAGGTCGCGCGCGATTTCGGCGCCGAGGGCATCGGGCTCTGCCGCACCGAGCATATGTTCTTCGACGCCGCACGCATCACCGCGGTGCGCGAGATGATCCTCGCCGACAGCGAGGATGGCCGCCGCGCCGCGCTCGCCAAGCTGCTCCCCGAACAGCGGGGCGATTTTGCCGCGATCTTCGGCGTGATGGCAGGGCTGCCGGTGACGATCCGCTTGCTCGATCCGCCGCTCCATGAATTCCTGCCGACGCGCGAGGAAGATTTCGCCGACGTTGCCGCAGCCGCGGGCGTCGGGATCGAAGCGCTCAAGGCGCGCGCGAACGAACTGCACGAATTCAACCCGATGCTTGGGCATCGCGGTTGTCGCCTCGGCGTGACCTATCCCGAAATATACGAGATGCAGGCGCGGGCGATCTTCGAGGCGGCGTGCGACGTCGCCGCCGATACCGGCGCGGCGCCGATCCCCGAGGTGATGATCCCGCTCGTCGCGACACGCCGCGAGTTCGACCTGATGAAGGCGGTCGTCGATGCGCAGGCCAAGGCAGTGTTCGCCGAAAAGGGCCGCGAGATTGCCTATCTCGTCGGCACGATGATCGAACTGCCGCGCGCCGCGCTGATGGCGGGCGAGATCGCCGAGACCGCGGAATTCTTCAGCTTCGGCACCAACGACCTCACGCAGACGACGATCGGCATCAGCCGCGACGATGCGGGACGCTTCCTGACGCAATATGTCGACAAGGGCATCTTCCTGACCGACCCGTTCGTCAGCCTCGATGTCGAGGGGGTCGGTCAGCTGATCGAACTGGCGGCGGACCGCGGGCGCAAGACGCGCCCCGACGTCAAGCTCGGCATCTGCGGCGAGCATGGCGGCGACGCGCCGAGCATCCATTTCTGCGAACAGACGGACCTCGACTATGTCAGCGCGTCGCCCTACCGTGTCCCCATCGCCCGGCTCGCGGCCGCTCAGGCCGCGCTGAAAAAGGGCAAATAGCCCGGGGAACAACGCGCATGAAGAGCTGGCACCGCTATACGATCGCCTTGGTGGGCGGATTGGCGGTGGGGCTCGGCGCGGCGTGGGCGATAACCGGCGGCGGGCTCAGTGGCGGGGCGATCGTCAATGGCCCGTGGTCGACCTCGCTCGGCTTTGGCACCAAGGCGACCGATCCCGTGACCCGTGCGGCGGTGGCGCGCGCAGGGCTGCTCGCGCTGCCGGCGAAGGAAACCGTCTATTGGTCGGCAAAGACCGATGCGGCGGGCGCGCCGCTCGACGGCAATTGCCGCTACAGCCTGTCGGGCGCGCCGCTCGACGCGCGCTGGTGGAGCGTCACCATTTATGAT
This sequence comes from Sphingopyxis sp., assembly GCF_036402335.1. Classification (GTDB taxonomy): domain Bacteria; phylum Pseudomonadota; class Alphaproteobacteria; order Sphingomonadales; family Sphingomonadaceae; genus Sphingopyxis. Next base: position 2,712 of record NZ_DASWTD010000012.1, read on the forward strand.
GCGGCAGGCTACCTGGTCGCCAATCCGGCGAATATCTGGTCGGTGAACGGCGCCAATGTCGCGCTCGATGACAAGGGCGAATGGCGTGTCACGATCGCGCCGTCGAAGCCGGCCGGAGGCGCATGGCTGCCCGGGACCAAAGGGCAACCCTTCCACCTGACCCTGCGCATGTATAACCCCGGAAAGGCCTTCCGCGCCGATCCGGCGAAGGCGGTGCTGCCGCAAATCGTGAAGGAGGGCTGCTGATGCGGAACTGGCTCGGCCCGTTTGCCTTCGGGCTGATCGTCGCGATCGTCACCGCCTATGCAGCGATCTGGGCCATTCCCTATGGCCTGATGAACGTCGCGATCGAGCGGCTGGGGCAGGGCGGGGTCAACACGATGTCGTACGGCAATCTCGCCAATCCCGACCGCCAGCCCGTGGTGCGGCCCAGCCCCGATCTGGCCTATTCGAGTTGCCCCTATAATCTTTCCGAAGGACCAGTCGCGATCGACGTTGCGCCGGTTCCCGGTCGATACACCTCGCTCAGCATCTTCGACGCGGCGACCGACGTGATTTTTGTGCGCAACGATGTCGAGGCCGGCGGCAAGCCGTTTCGAATCATCGTCGCGCGGGCGGGGCAGGCGGTGCCCAAGGGCGCCGAAGTCGTCCGCACGAATCACGACCATGGTATCGCACTGATTCGTATTCTGCTGAAAGATCCCGCGGAAATCGGAGCGATCGACGCCGCGCGCCGCCAATCGTCGTGCGCAACGGTCACAAAGCTGAAATAGGGGGTTGCGCCCCCGCGCAGCGGGTCTTAAAGGCGCCTCTCCACGCACCCGTAGCTCAGCTGGATAGAGCATCAGACTACGAATCTGAGGGTCGGACGTTCGAATCGTTCCGGGTGCGCCATTCCCTTCATTTCGAATATTTCGCCGCTTATGCGGCAGGGTTGCGCGCGACCGCGACCCAGGCGGCGCCGTCGATCAGCACCGATGTATCGCCGGGCTGTCCAGCGAAGGCAGCACGAACCGCCGCTGCCGCGCGATTCCGAATATCGTCCGGTTGGTCGGCCAGCGCGCGCGCGAGCGGGCCGACCTGAAAGGCCATGTCGAGCGCATCGTCGATGGCGGCCTCGCGCGTGGCGCCGCGGCCATAGGAAATAGTCGTGTCGAAGGGTGCGATATCGATATCGGTAAAGCCGGCGTTTGCCAGAATGGACGTCAATCGGTCGCGATCGCCGAATGCAAAGGGACCGGGCGCTTCGGGATCGGCGGGTACGGGCCGGACGAAGTCGCGGATCGCCGCCATCGGCAGACGCACCCAGTCATTCTCCTGCGCGCCGCGCCAGCACACGAACGCCAGCCGCCCGCCAGGTTTCAGCGCGCGGCGCATGTGGCCGAATGCCGCGACCGGATCGTCGAAGAACATCACGCCGAAGCGCGAAAACAGCAGGTCGATACTCCCGGCAGGGAGCGGCGCGGTCGCGGCGTCGGCGCAGCGAAATTCGACCGGCGCCCCGACCGGTGCGGCAGCGCGGGCGATCCCGACAAGTTGCGCCGATATATCGACGCCAAGTATGTGGCCGCCGGGTCCGACCTGCTTTGCAAGCACGAAGGTCGACGTGCCCGACCCGCAGCCGATATCGAGGATATGGTTGCCCGGCTGCGCATCGGCGGCGGCGATCGCCGCATTGCCGAAATCCTCGAGCATCAGGTCCAGACGCGCGAGATTGGCCGCCCAGCGGTCGGCGCTGTCGCCGTTCCAGTCGTGGGTCGGGGCGTCGGACATGCTGCACTCCTTTATTGAGAATGATTCGCAAATATCGTCAATGCGCCGAAAGGACAAGGGGCCGCGCATAGCTATGCCCTGTTGCATCGCCTCCGGCCATGCGACATTCCACAGGCTTGGCCGGCGATGTGGGATCGGCAAGGGAGAGTCATGAGCGAACGGATCGTCACGGTCGATATCGGCGGCACCCACGCGCGCTTCGCGATTGCCGAGGTCGAGGGTGGTCGCGTCCTGTCGCTCGGCGAAGCGACGACGCTGCACACCAAGGATCATGCAAGCTTCCAGACGGCATGGCAGGATTTTGAGCGCCAGCAGGGCGGCACGCTGCCGCGCGCGGTCGCGATCGCCATCGCGGGACCGACACGCGGCGACATCATCCGTTTCACCAATAATCCGTGGATTATCCGTCCGGCGCTGATCAACGAGAAGCTGGACGTCGATCGCTATGTGCTGGTCAATGACTTCGAGGCCGTCGGCCATGCGGTAGCGCAGGCCGACGAGAGCTATTTCGAGCGGCTGACCGGCCCCGACGAACCGCTTCCCGCGACCGGCACGATCACGATCATAGGCCCTGGTACCGGGCTCGGCGTTGCGCATATCTGGCGCGACGGCGCCGATTACCGGGTGCAGGCGACCGAAGGCGGGCACATCGACTTCGCGCCGCTCGACAGCATTGAGGATGCGATCCTCGCGCGGCTGCGCAAGCGGCACCGGCGTGTATCGATCGAGCGGATCGTCTCGGGGCCCGGCATCGTCGACATCTATGAAACGCTCGCCGCGCTCGAAGGGCGCGCAATCCCGCGGCTCGACGACAAGGCGATCTGGACCAGCGCGCTGAGCGGAGAGGACAGCCTCGCCGCGGCGGCGGTCGACCGATTCTGCCTGTCGCTAGGCAGCGTGTCGGGGGACCTTGCGTTGGCGCAGGGGGCAAGCGGTGTCGTCGTTGCGGGCGGGCTCGGCCTTCGCATCCGCGACAGCCTCGTGCGCTCGGGCTTTCCCGAACGCTTTATCGAAAAGGGGCGCTTCGAAGGCTTTATGTCCGCGCTGCCGGTCAAGCTGATCACCCATCCGCAGCCCGGACTGTTCGGCGCCGCCGCTGCCTTTGCGCGCCAGCACCTCTGACGCAATTTCCGCTGGCATCCGCCTGAGAAAATCGGCAGCAAGGAATCCTTGATTCCCGAAGGATCCTGCTGCCCGTGTCCGCCCGTCCTGTCCTCGGCATCATCGCCTGCAACCGGCAGGTCGGCGCCGAATATGCGCAGGCGGTGATGAACCGTTATGCGACGGCGGCGATGCGCCATGCCGATTGCGCGGCGCTGCTCATTCCGTCGCTTCCCGAATATATGCACGCCGAAGAAATCGTCGGCCGGCTCGACGGTGTTTTGCTCACCGGGTCGCCGTCGAACGTCGAGCCCGCGCGCTATGGCGAGGATGATGCGGGGGAGGGGCCGTTCGACCCCGATCGCGACCGCATGATGCGCGACCTCGTCGAGGCGGTGATCGCGGCGCAGCGACCGCTGTTCGGTATCTGCCGCGGGTTTCAGGACATCAACGTCGCGCTCGGCGGGACGCTGCGCCGCGATACCGCGACGAACGGCGAATTGCTGCGGCATCATACTCCCGACGGGACGCTGTTCGATGCGATGTTCGATCACCGGCACCATGTCGACCTGACCGAGGGCGGGATGCTGGCTTCGGCCTATGGTGCATCGGCACTCGACGTGAACTCGGTCCATTATCAGGGGATCTGCCGGCTCGGCGACGGACTGTCGATCGAGGCGCGCGCACCCGACGGGCTCGTCGAGGCGTTCAGCGCGCGGCCCAACGGGGCGCCGTTGCTCGCGGTGCAATGGCACCCCGAATGGGCGGTCGACGGCAATTCGGAAAGCCAGACCTATTTTCGCCTGCTGGGACAGGCGCTGCGGGGGGCGCTGTGAACCGCCGCGTCACGCGTTATGACCGCTATCTCGCGCGGCTCTGCTTTTCTCCCTGATCGACGGACGCTTTTCACGTCTCTTCGCCGCCACGGGCGGCCCATCGATCAGGAGTTTTTGACATGCCCCGCAATCATGACATCGCCGAACTGCGCCGCCTCGACGTCGCGCACCATCTTCCTGCGCAGGCCGACTGGGCCGAAATCGAAAGGCTCGGCGGCAGCCGGATCATCACGCATGCCGAGGGATGCTATATCCACGACGGTGACGGGCATCGCATCCTCGACGGCATGGCCGGCCTGTGGTGCGTCAATGTTGGCTATGGCCGCGAGGAGCTGGTCGAAGCCGCGGCAGCGCAGATGCGCGAACTGCCCTTCTACAACACCTTTTTCAAGACCGCGACGCCGCCGACGGTGACGCTGGCGGCAAAGATCGCCAGCCTGACGGGCAACCGCCTGCCGCACGTCTTCTTCAACGCCTCGGGCAGCGAAGCGAACGACACGGTGTTCCGGATGGTCCGCCACTATTGGAAGCTGAAGGGCGAGCCCAAGCGCACCGTTTTCATAAGCCGCTGGAACGCCTATCACGGTTCGACCGTAGCCGGCGTGTCGCTCGGCGGGATGAAGGCGATGCACGCGCAGGGCGACCTGCCGATCCCCGGCGTCGAACATGTGCGCCAGCCCTATGCCTATAATGAAGGGCAGGGGATGACCGAGGACGAGTTCTGCGATGCCTGTGTGCAGGCGATCGAGGACAAGATCCTTGAAGTCGGCCCCGAAAATTGCGCTGCCTTTATCGGCGAGCCCGTCCAGGGCGCGGGCGGCGTGATCATCCCGCCGAAGGGCTATTGGCCGAAGGTCGAGGCCGTGGCGCGCAAATATGGCCTGTTGGTTGTCGCTGACGAGGTGATCTGCGGCTTCGGACGCACTGGGAAGATGTGGGGGCATGAGACGATGGGCTTCACCCCCGACCTGATGCCGATGGCGAAAGGCCTGTCGTCGGGTTATCTGCCGATCTCGGCCACCGCGGTCGCGAGCCATGTCGTCGACGTGCTGAAGACCGGCGGCGATTTCGTTCATGGTTTCACCTATTCGGGGCATCCCGTCTGCGCCGCCGTCGCGCTCCGGAATATCGAGATCATCGAACGCGAAGGGCTTGTCGAGCGCACCGGCAGCGTCACTGGACCGTATCTGGCCAGGGCGCTGGCAACGCTGAACGATCATCCGCTCGTCGGCGAGGCGCGCTCGGTCGGGCTGCTCGGCGCGGTCGAGATCGTTGCCGACAAGGAAACGCGGACGCGCTTCGGCGGCGCGGAAGGGACTGCGGGGCCGATGGCGCGCGATGCGTGCATCGCGAACGGGCTGATGGTCCGCGGCATCCGTGACAGCCTGGTCATGTGCCCGCCGCTGATCATCACCACCGAGCAGATCGACGAGATGGTTGCCATCATCCGCAAATCTCTCGATGAGGTGATGCCGAAACTCCGCGCGCTCTGAACTGGAAAGACCAAGACCCTATGCCCTCCGGCCTTTTTGCCCTGCTCGACGATATTGCGACGATCGCCAAGGTCGCCGCCGCGAGCATCGACGATATCGGCGCAGCGGCGTCGAAGGCCGGGGTCAAGGCGGCGGGGGTGGTGGTCGACGATACTGCGGTGACCCCGCGCTACGTCACCGGCTTCACCCCCGACCGCGAGCTGCCGATCATCTGGCGGATCACCAAGGGGTCGATCTTCAACAAGCTGGTGCTGATCCTGCCGGCGCTGCTGTTGCTGTCGACCTTCGTGCCATGGGCGATCACGCCGCTGCTGATGCTCGGCGGCGCCTATCTCTGCTTCGAGGGCGCCGAAAAAGTGCTGCACTCGTTGCAGGAAGACAAGACCAGCCTCGCCGAAGATGCCGAGATCGTCGCCGACAAGGATCATGAAGAGGCGATGGTGAAGGGCGCGGTGCGCACCGATTTCATCCTGTCGGCCGAGATCATGGTGATCGCGCTCAACGAAGTCCTCGACGAGCATTTCGCGATGCGCGCCGCGACGCTGGCGGTCGTGGCGGTCGCGATCACCGTTGCGGTCTACGGGGTCGTCGGACTGATCGTGAAGATGGACGATATCGGCCTGCACATGGCGAAGGAAGGCAATAGCGCGCGGCGCGCGATCGGCAGGGGCCTCGTGTCGTTCATGCCGAAGCTGCTGGCGG
>NZ_DASWTD010000013.1:0-5088 GCF_036402335.1 Sphingopyxis sp.
GAACGTATTGAAAGCGCGATTCGCGCCGCAACCGATGGCAAGACGCCGGTCCGGCTGATCGTCGAGCGCGGCGGCCGCTATCGCAATATCGAGATCGACTATCATGGCGGCCTGCGCTGGCCGCACCTCGAAAAAACGGGCGGTGGCCCCGACTGGTTCGATCGGCTATTGGCGCCGCGCCGCCAACTGTAAAGATTCGGCGGAGAACAGAACAAAGGACTCCATTCTCCCATGCGCATCGACCTGATTCCTGCGGGCGACAGCCCGCCCGACAGCCTCAATGTCCTGATCGAAGTTCCGATCGGCGGCGAGCCGGTGAAATATGAATTCGACAAGGCATCGGGCGCGCTGTTCGTCGACCGGTTCCTGCACACCCCGATGCGCTACCCTGCCAACTATGGCTTCGTCCCGCACACGCTCGGCGAGGACGGCGATCCGCTCGATGCCCTCGTCGTCGCGCGCTCGCCGATCGTCGCCGGCGCGGTGGTCAAGTGCCGCCCGATCGGCGTGCTGAAGATGGTCGACGACGCCGGCGGCGACGAGAAACTGCTCTGCGTCCCCGTCAACAAGACCTTCCCCTATTACGACAAGGTCGCGACCTACAAGGACATGCCCGAAATCGTGCTCCAGCAGATCGAGCATTTCTTCACCCACTATAAGGATCTCGAACCCGGCAAATGGGCGAAGCTCAACGGCTGGGGCGATGTCGACGAGGCCAAGAGCATCATCGTCGAGTGCATCGAACGCGCGAAGAAGATCGGCTTCTGACCTTCACTTTCTCGTCATTGCGAGCGTAGCGAAGCAATCCAGGGGCGGCCTTGCGCCGCTCTGGATTGCTGCGTCGCCTTCGGCTCCTCGCAATGACGCATTTATGACTTGGGCGTCTCGTCCGTATCCGGCGCCCCGACCATCCGCACGTCGGTCCGCGGATAGGGAATGCGGATTCGCGCTTCCGTGAAGCGGTCCCAGATGCCGAGGAACACCTCGCCCTGGATATTCCCCAGCCCCGCCTCGGGATCCGAAATCCAGTAGCGCAGCTCATGCTCGACCGCGCGTTCGCCGAAGGCGGTGATCCAGACGACCGGCTCGGGCTCGTTCAGGATGCGCGGATTTTCCTTCGCGGTTTCGACCATCAACCGCTGCGCGAGCCTCAGGTCGCAGTCATAGCCGACCGGCACGCGCATCCGCACCCGCACCTCGGGGCTCGCATAACTCCAGTTCTCGACCGGCTGGGTCATCAAAAGTTCGTTCGGGATCAGGTGCTTCTTGCCGTCGCGCGTGATGACGTTGACCGCGCGCACCCCGATCTTGGCGACGCGCCCGACATTGGGCACGCCGCCGGGTAGCGCCGACCCGCCCATCGAACTGCCGTCGCCGACGACGACGATGTCGCCCGGCTTGATCGAGCGGTCCATGAGCAGGATGATCCCCGCAATCAGATTGCCGACGGTCTTCTGCAGCCCGAAACCGATCGCGAGGCCTGCCGCGCCCGAGAAGACCGCGAGCGCGGTCAGGTCGATGCCGAGCAGGTCGATTCCGAAGAGCATCGCAAAGACGAAGAGCGCGATCGCGATCAGCTTTTCGGCGAGGAGACGCTGCGTCGCGTCGATCTGGGTATTGCGGCGGAGCAGCCATTTGATCGACCGCAGGATGATTCGCACCGCAAGGTACAGCAGCACCGCGACGACGATCGTCGAGAAGAGCCCGTAAAGCGACAGCCGGTACGAGCCGACGTCGATACCGATCGCCTTCAGCGCCGCGATCGTGCGGACGACGCCTTCGGGCAGTCCGTCCATCCGGGTCATCCCGCCATCGCGGCAAAGCCGCGTTCGAGATCAGCGATCAGGTCGGCGGAATGTTCGAGACCGACCGAGAGGCGGACGAGCGAATCGGTGTCGGTCCACGCCACCGCGGTGCGAATCTCCGCCGGATTGCTGGGGACAACGAGGCTTTCATAGCCGCCCCAGCTGAAACCGATGCCGAAGGCCGATAGCGCGTCGATGAAACGGGTTCGGCCGGCGTCGTCGGCGTCCTTCAGCGTGAAACCGAACAGGCCGCTCGTTCCGGTAAAGTCGCGCGCCCATATGGCATGGCCGGGATCGCCCGGCAGCGCCGGATGGAGCACGCGGCCGACCTCGGACCGCCCGGCAAGCCAGTTCGCGACCGCAAGACCGTTTTCGCCGTGCCGCGCCAGCCGGACATCGAGAGTGCGCAGGCCGCGCAGCATCAACGCGCAATCGTCGGGGGATACCGACAAGCCAAGCTGATAGGTCGCGTGCCGCAGCCGGGGCCAGAGCACCTTGGTCGCGGTCAGCGCCCCCATCATCGCATCGCTGTGCCCGCCGACATATTTGGTCAGGCTCATCGCCGTCACATCGACCCCGAGCGCGAGCGCCGGAAAGAGCAGCGGCGTCGCCCATGTGTTGTCGAGCATCGTCGTCACGCCCCGCGCGCGCGCGCGCGCGACGATCGCAGGGACGTCCTGCATCTCGAAGGTCAGGCTGCCCGGCGATTCGAGGAAGATCAGCTTCGTTTCGGGCGTGATCAGATCGGCGATGCCGGCGCCGATCGACGGATCGTAATAGGTGGTGGTGACACCGAAACGCGCCAGCATGCCGTTGCAGAACGAGCGCGTCGGTTCATAGGCGCTGTCGACCATCAACAGATGATCGCCCGGCGAGAGGAGCGCGAGCAGCCCGGCCGAAATCGCCGCGACTCCCGACGGGTAGAGCAAGGTCCCTTCGGCTCCCGGCTCGAGATCGGTCAACGCGTCGGCGAGCGCCCAAACGGTCGGCGTCCCGCGCCGGCCGTAATAAAGCTTGTCGTGCGTCGCATGGCCGCGCGCCTTGAGATCGGCGATATTGTCGTAGAGGATCGTCGAGGCACGCCACACCGGCGGATTGACGACGCTGCCGCCCAGACGCGGGTCGCCCGTCCATTCGGGCCGGCGACCGCCCTGCACGAGCTTCGTCGCGGGGCGGAGGTTCGGATCGTCGCTGCTGCTCATGCCCGTCTTGTTAGCGTGCCGCTCGCCAAAAGCCAGCGGCACGCAGACCGGGCAGCGCTTCGGAACGGGCTCAGGCCGCGCCGGTCGCCTTCGGCGTCGCCGGATCGGCACCCCATTCGGCCCAGCTGCCGTCATAGACCGCGACATCATCCTTGCCGAGCAGGTGCGCGCCGAAGGCGACGACGGTCGCGGTCATCCCGCTGCCGCAGGTCGTGACGAGCGGCTGGTCGAGATCGATCCCCGCGGCGTCGAAGGCCGCCTCGAGCGCATCGCCCTGTTTCCACGTGCCGTCGGCGTTGAACAGCTCGCCATGCGGCAGGCTGCGCGAATTCGGGATATGGCCGGGCGCAAGGCCGGGGCGCGGATCGCGTTCCTCGCCGGTGAAGCGCGCGGCGGGGCGCGCGTCGACGACCTGCTCGGCGCCGCTGTCCAAGTTCGCGAGCATCTGTTCCTTGGTGCGCACCGCCTTGGCATCGCGCCATACGGTGAAATGGCGGTGGCGCAGGGTCTGCTTGCCCATTTCGAGCGCACGGCCTTCGGCCTTCCACTTGGCGAGGCCACCGTCGAGCAGCGCGACATCATGCGCACCGAACAGTTTCAGCAGCCACCAGGCGCGCGCCGCGCTCTTCAGCGGGCTGTCATCATAGATCACGATGCGGCTGCCGTCGCCAAGGCCGAGCGACTGCATGCGGCTGGCGAATTTTTCGGCGGGGGGCGCGGTATTTTCGATCGCAGAAGACGCATCGGTCAGTTCGGCCAGGTCGATAAAGACCGCACTGGGGATATGACCCGCTTCATATTCGGCGCGCGCGTCGCGTCCGGCGTCGGCCATAAATTTCGTCGCATCGACGACCCGCAAGTCCGATGCCCCCAGTTCGCGTTCCAGCCAGTCGGTTGAGACCAAGGCGTCCATGTCATGCTCCTGTTGCGACCGTCCGGGAACCTGTTTGCCTGTCCCTCGCCCGGCCATCCTGCTGTGGCTCTTTGTCTTTCCGGGGAAAACATAGCCTATGCCCCCACCTTTGCTTTTTCAAGCGGGGTCAGTCCTGCCTCAGCCGATGCTGCACCGCAACAAAAAAGCGGCAGGGAAGCTACTGGCTGCGCCGGATCGCCGTCGAGCGCGCCGCAGGGCGGTCGACATTATAGGACGCGCGGTCGAGCGCCAGCGGCGCGAGCTTGTCGCCTGCGCCGGGCGCCGCGGCGCGGCCGAGCACGAAGCTGCCCGCATTCTGCCCGAACGCCTCGCCCTCGCCGTCCCAGTGATAGGTCACGTCGAATGCCATCACCGGGACCAGCATCGGCTTGCCGCCGATCATCAGCGGCTCGATCGCGGCGCGCGGCAGCATGACTTCGGTCGACAATTCCTCGCCCGCGCCGACCCCGAGCAAGATGTCGTCGCGCAGCACGCTGCCGCCCGCGCCGTCGAAGAAACGGCCGAGCACCGGCTCGGGCATCGCCGATCCCTGATTGAGCGCGATGCGGACCATCAACCCGGTCGCGGGCAACGTGCCCTCGTTCACCAGATGGAGCGTAAAGCCGACCGCGACATGGTCGGGCGCGAAGCGGATGCTGCGAACATCGAGCGCCATGCCCACCTGCGCGCGTTGCTCGCCGCTCGCGCGCGTGACGAGCGGCGAAGCCGGACGCGGTTCGTCGCGAAGGGCGGGTCGGGCCGGAGCAGGCAGCGGCGCCGGCACAGGCGCAGCGGGTCTTGCGGGCGGCGTGGCAGTGCGCGGCGCGGCGGGTGGCGCGGGAACGCGAGGCGCCTTTTCGACCTCGTTGGCGCCGGAGCCGGCAAGCGCAGCGCGGCGGCGCCAGTACCAGAAACCCGCACCGGCGGCGGCGAGCGCCGCGAGCAACCAGGCCCAGAACGGCGTGCCTGCGCCGGCGCTCGCCGGAGCAGCGGCGGCCGGGGCATCGTCAGCCACGGGTGCCGCAGCCGGGAGCGGTGCGGCGGTGGGCGCGGCGATATCGGATGCGCCGGACTGTCGGGGCGGCAATGCCGGGCTGTCGGAGGCAGCCGGTTGCGCGGAATCCGGTGTACCCGATGCCGACCGCGGCGTGGCCGGGGCCGGTTCTTC
>NZ_DASWTD010000014.1:0-3615 GCF_036402335.1 Sphingopyxis sp.
GGTCAAGGCGGTCGGCGGGGACCTTCCCGCGGCGGGGCTGGCCTTTGCCGAGATGGCCGGGCTTGCCGGACGCGGTGCGCGTCACCGGGTCGCGGTGCCCGGCGGCCATGTTCTGGTCATCGACGAAAGCTATAACGCCAATCCGGCTTCGATGGCGGTGACGATCGCCCAGCTCGGCACCGAATCCGCCGACCGTAAAGTTGCGATTCTCGGCGCGATGAGGGAGCTCGGCCCCGGCGGCGAGGCGTATCACGCCGGTCTAGCGGCTCCGCTTGTCGCGGCGGGAGTGCAATTCGCCCTGCTTGTCGGGGAAGAGATGGCGCCGCTCGCCAAAGCGCTTGAGGGCCGCATCGATTTCGCGCATGTGCCCGCCCACTCGGCTGCAGTCGCGCGGCTGAAGGACCTGATCCGTCCCGGCGACGCCGTGCTGGTCAAGGGGTCGAACGGCGTCGGCCTGTCACATGTCGTGACGGCGCTGACCAACGGGGAATATTGATGCTGTACTGGCTGGCGGAGTGGCTTGGCTTTCCGGGGGCTCTCAACCTCATTCGCTATCTGAGCTTCCGATCGGGGGCTGCGGTCGCGACCGCGCTGATCATCGGACTGTGGATCGGTCCGCGCTTCATCCTGATGCTGCGGATGCGGCAGGGAAAAGGACAGCCGATCCGCGAAGACGGCCCACAGAGCCACCTTGCGAAAAAGGGCACGCCGACGATGGGCGGGCTGATGATCCTGATCTCGCTGATGATCTCCGCGCTCTTGTGGATGGATTTGTCGAACCGTTTCGTCTGGGCGTGCCTGTTCGTGACCGGCGGCTTCGCCGCCGTCGGCTTCCTCGACGACCTCGACAAGGTGACGAAGGCCAGCCACCGGGGGATTCCCGGGCGCGTGCGCCTGCTGATCGAATTCGTGATCGCCGCGGTCGCGGTGCTGTTGATCGTCTCGCGGACCGGCACTGACCTTTATCTGCCTTTTTTCAGCGGAATCGTCATCCCGCTCGGGCCGCTCTACTATGTCTTCGCGATGATATTGATCGTCGGCTTCGGCAACGCCGTGAACCTCACCGACGGGCTCGACGGGCTCGCGACCTTCCCGGTGATCATCGCCAGCCTGACCTTCCTCGTCATCGTCTATCTGTCGGGCAACGTGAAATTCGCCGGCTACCTCGGCATCCCGCATGTGCCGGGCGCGGGCGAGCTCGCGGTCTTCGCGGCGGCGATCATCGGCGCCTGTCTTGCCTTCCTGTGGTTCAACGCGCCGCCCGCGGCGGTCTTCATGGGGGATACGGGTAGCCTCGCGCTCGGCGGGGCGCTTGCGACAATCGCGGTGACCGCACAGCACGAGCTTGTCCTTGTCCTCGTCGGCGGGCTGTTCGTCGTCGAGGCCTTGTCGGTGATGATCCAGGTCTTCTGGTACAAGCGCACCGGCAAGCGGGTGTTCCGCATGGCGCCCATCCATCACCATTTCGAGCAGCTCGGCTGGCCCGAATCCACCGTCGTCATCCGCTTCTGGATCGTCTCGATCGTCCTCGCGCTCGCCGGACTCGCGACCTTGAAGCTCCGGTGATCTCCTCGCGTGCCTTTGCCGGCCGCCGCTACGCGGTGCTGGGACTGGCGCGCTCGGGTCTGGCGACCGTCGAGGCGCTCGTCGCCAGCGGCGCGGGTGTCACGGCGTGGGACGACCGCGAGGAAGCGCGCGACGATGCGATGGCGCTGGGCGCCGATATCGGCAATCCGCTCGAGATCGACCTGATCGGTTTCGCCGGCGTCGTCGTCTCGCCCGGCGTTCCGCTCAATCGCCACCCGATCGCCGCGCACGCGCGCGAGGCGCATGTGCCGGTCATCGGCGACGTCGAACTGTTCGCCGAAGCGCGCGGCGACCTGCCGCCGCATCGCGTCGTCGGCATCACCGGCACCAACGGCAAGTCGACCGTCACCGCGCTGATCACGCACATGCTCGAAAGCGCGGGCGTGCCGACGCTGATGGGCGGCAATATCGGCCTGCCGATCCTGACGCGCGAGCCGCTTCCGGAAGGGGGCGTCTATGTGCTCGAACTGTCGAGTTACCAGATCGACCTCTCGCACAGCCTTGCGTGCGATGTCGCGGTGCTGACCAACCTCACCCCCGACCATCTCGACCGCTACGACGGTTTCGCCGGCTATGCCGCGTCCAAGGCGCGGCTGTTCGGCCTCCAGCACCAGGATCAGGTTGCGATCGTCGCGGTCGACGACGACCCGTCGAAGATGATCGCGAGCCGGATCAATCACCGCCTCCACCGCGTGTCGGCGAAGGATATCGATCCAGTCGACCAGATGCGCTGGCCTGCGCTGCAGGGGCCGCACAATGCGCAGAACGCCGTGTGCGCGATCGCGGTGTGCCGCGTCCTCGGGCTGAATGACGAACAGATCGAACGCGGTCTTGCGACCTACAAATCGCTGCCGCATCGCATGGAATTGGTCGGCGAAGTCGCTGGTGTCCGCTGGTTCAACGACAGCAAGGCAACCAACGCGGCTTCCGCTGCACCGGCGCTGGCGGCATTCCCGCCGGCGCCGGACCAGCGTCTCCACTGGATTGCGGGGGGGCAGGCCAAGGGCGACGGGCTGGGGGCATGCCGGCCATGGTTCGGTCATATCAAGCGCGCCTATCTGATCGGCGAAGCGATGGCGCCTTTCGCAGCCGAGATCGGCGATGCGTTGCCGGTGGACCTTGCGGGCGATATGGCAACGGCGGTTGCCCATGCCGCTGCCGCGGCGCAGCCGGGGGACATCGTGCTGCTGTCGCCCGCATGTGCGTCGTTCGACCAGTTCCGGGACTATGAACAGCGCGGCGACGTGTTTCGCGGTCTTGTACGGATGCTCGGGGCATGAGCGGGGGAATGGACAATATGGACGCGACGACCGAAAGGCCGGTGATCGCCACCACGCGCACCGTCAGGCGCCGCGGGCCGCGGCTCAGCCGCGCCGACCGCACGCCGCTTGGCCTGTGGTTCTGGGAAATCGACCGTGTCCTGCTGCTGCTCGTGTCGATTCTCGTCGCGATCGGGCTGGTCGCGGTCGCCGCGGCGTCGCCCGTTGCGGCGCAGAAATTGTCGACCTCGACCGCCTCGCTCGACCCGCTCTATTATTTCTATCGTCAACTGATGTGGGTGATGGTGGGTGTGCCGGTGATGCTCGCCGTGTCGATGCTGCCGAAGGCGCAGGCGCGCCGTTTCGCCATCTATGGTACGATCGCCTTCCTCTTCCTTCTCTTCCTCGTGCCATTGGTCGGGACGTCGGTGAACGGTGCGCAACGCTGGATCGGCAGCGGCGTGTTCCGCCTCCAGCCTTCGGAGTTTCTGAAACCCTTCTTCGCAGTATCGCTCGCCTGGATCCTGTCGCTGCGGCTGCACGACCAGAGCCTGCCCGTCGTGCCGCTGGCGCTCGCGCTCACCGGCGTCATCGCGCTGCTCTTGATGGGACAGCCCGATCTTGGGCAGACGGTCATTTTTGTTGCGACCTGGCTGGTGCTGGTGATGGTCGCCGGGCTTTCGATGCGCATATTGGCCGGCCTCGCTGGGGCGGGCGTCGTCGGGCTCGTGCTCGCCTATTTCTTCTATCCGGTTGCGCAGCAGCGCAT
>NZ_DASWTD010000015.1:0-17212 GCF_036402335.1 Sphingopyxis sp.
TGGAGCGCGGCTGCTGCGCGAACGACTCGCGCGCCGCGCCGATCTGCCCCCGTTGCTCGCGCGCCTGCTTCCGGGGCTCGACGGCCATGGTGCGCTCGTCGACGAACTGACGCGTGCGCTTGTCGAGACGCCGCCGGTCGACGCCGCGCAGGGCGGCTATGTCGCCGAAGGCTATGACCACGCGCTCGACGCCTTGCGCGAAACCGCCCGCGACGGGCGCAAGGCGATTGCCGCGCTCGAAGCCGGATATCGCGATCGCACCGGCATCGCGTCGCTCAAGATCCGCCACAACGGCGTGCTCGGCTATCATGTCGAGGTCCCCGCGAAGCATGCCGATGCGCTGATGCTCCCCGAATCGGGCTTCACCCACCGCCAGACGCTTGCGGGCGTCGTGCGCTTCAACTCGTCCGACCTGCACGAGGCCGCGAGCCGCGTCACGCAGGCGGGCGTCCACGCAGTCGCTGCCGAGGCCGCGCATCTCGAATCGCTGACCGATGCTGCCATTGCGCGCCGCGAAGCGATCGCCGCATCGTGCGACGTGCTCGCGCGCATCGACGTCGCCGCCGCGCTCGCCGACCATGCGATGAGCCACAACTGGTGCCGTCCCGATCTCGCCGATACCCCGTGCCTCGATGTCCGCGGCGGGCGGCATCCGGTGGTCGAGGCGGCGCTCGCGAAATCGGGCGAGCGATTCGTGCCCAACGATGTGTCGCTGTCGGAACGCGACCGGCTCTGGCTCGTCACCGGTCCGAACATGGGCGGCAAGTCGACCTTCCTGCGCCAGAATGCGCTGATCGTCGTGCTCGCGCAGGCGGGCGGTTTCGTGCCCGCGGCATCGGCGAAGCTGGGCCTCGTCGACCGGTTGTTCAGCCGCGTCGGCGCGAGCGACAATCTCGCGCGCGGGCGCTCGACCTTCATGGTCGAGATGGTCGAAACCGCAGCGATCCTTGCGCAGGCTACTCCGCAAAGCTTCGTCATTCTCGACGAGGTCGGGCGTGGCACCTCGACTTACGACGGGCTCGCGCTCGCCTGGTCGGTGGTCGAGGCGGTGCACGAGGTCAACAAGTGCCGCTGCCTCTTCGCGACCCATTATCACGAACTGACGCGCCTCGCCGAAACCTTGAACGCGCTTTCGCTCCACCATGTCCGCGCGCGCGAATGGCAGGGCGACCTCGTGCTGCTCCACGAAGTTGCCGAGGGGCCCGCTGATCGCAGCTACGGCCTCGCCGTCGCGCGCCTCGCGGGGGTTCCGGCGGGCGTGGTCAAGCGCGCCGAAGCGGTTCTCGCCAAACTCGAGGCGGGGCGCGAGGCAACCGGCGGGCTTGCCGCTGGCCTCGACGATCTGCCGCTCTTCGCCGCCACGCTCGCCGAGGCGCCCGCGGCGGTCAAGGACGCGCTGCGAGAAGCGCTCGGCGCGATCGATCCCGATGCGCTCGCCCCGCGCGAGGCGCTCGACGCGCTCTACACGCTCAAGCGGTTGATGGCGGACGAGACGTGAGCGACCTGTTCGACAACCTCGGAGAGCGCCGCGCGATCATCGATCGCCGGGCGCTGTCGGGGCGGCTCGACGAGATCGCGGGCGAGACGAACGATACCGGCAAGCGCCGCCGCGCGATGGTCGACTTGCTCAAGGGAGCGCTCGAAGATGGTCGTGCCGAGATCGAGCGCCGGCTGCTCGCGCATCCCTCGGCCGGGCGGGTCGCGGCGAACGCGACCGCCTTTCTGATCGATCAGATCGTCCGCCTCAGCCATGATTTCACAACCGGCCATCTCTATCCGGCGAGCAACCGATCGGCGGGTGAGCGCATCACACTGATCGCTGTCGGCGGCTATGGCCGCGGCGAAATGGCGCCGCACAGCGACATCGACATCGGCTTTATCACGCCGTTCAAACAGACGAGCTGGACCGAGCAGGTGATCGAGGCCCAGCTCTATACGCTGTGGGATCTGGGGCTGAAGGTCGGCCATTCGTCGCGCTCGCTCGACGAGATGGTACGCGCGGCGAAGGAGGATCTGACGATCCGTACCGCGCTGCTCGAGGGGCGTTTCATCTGGGGCGACCGTGCGCTCTACGACCAGGCATCGGCGCGCTTCGATGCCGAGGTCGTCGCGGGAAATGCGCGCGCGTTCGTCGCCGACAAGCTTGCCGAGCGCGACGAGCGCCACAAGCGCATGGGCGATTCGCGCTATGTCGTCGAACCCAATGTGAAGGAAGGGAAGGGCGGTCTGCGCGACCTCCATACGCTGTTCTGGATCGGCAAGTTCATCCACCGCGTCCGCACCGTTCCCGAGCTTGTCGATGCCGGACTCATGTCGGCACGCGAACTTCGGCAGTTCGAGCGCGCCGAAAATTTCCTTCTCGCGGTGCGCTGCCATCTCCACATACTCGCGGGGCGCGCCGAGGACCGGCTGACCTTCGACTTCCAGCCCGAAATCGCGCGCCGGATGCATTTCGCCGACCGGCCGGGCAAGAGCGCGGTCGAGCGCTTCATGCAGCTCTATTTCCTGCATGCGAAAAGCGTCGGTGACGTCACCGGCACCTTCCTTGCGCATCTCGACGATCAGATGGCGGCACGCGGGCGGCGCTTCCTGCCGACGATCCGGCGGCGACCCGGCAAGCTCCACGGCTTTGTTCTCGACCGTGGCCGCCTTGCGCTGCCAGGCGATGATTTTTTCCGGCAGGACCCCGTGCGGCTGGTCGAGATTTTTGCGCTCGCCGACAAGCATGGGCTCGAAATCCATCCGCAGGCGATGCGGCAGGCGCGCCACGATGCCAAGCTGATCGAGACTCAGGGGGTGCGCCGGATTGCGCGCGCCAATGAATTGTTCCTCGACGTGCTGACCAGCCCGCGCGATCCCGAAACGGTGCTGCGCTGGATGAACGAGGCGGGGGTGTTCGGCCGCTTCGTTCCCGATTTCGGCCGCGTCGTCGCGCAGATGCAGTTCGACATGTATCATCATTATACGGTCGACGAGCATACGATCCGCGCGATCGGCCTTCTCGCCGATATCGAACAGGACCGGCTCAAGGACGATCATCCGCTATCGACCGCGATCATGGACCAGATCCATTCGCGGCGCGTCATTTACGTCGCGGTGCTGCTTCACGACATCGCCAAGGGACGCGGCGGCGACCATAGCGTGCTGGGCGCCGAACTCGCGCTCCGCGTCTGCCCGCGGCTCGGGCTCAGCGAGGCCGAGACCGAGACGGTGTCGTGGCTGGTGCGATATCACCTGCTGATGTCGGCGACGGCGTTCAAGCGCGATCTTGCCGATTTCAAAACGATTCTCGATTTCGCTCAGGTCGTGCAGTCGCCCGAGCGCCTGCGCCTGCTGCTCGTCCTCACCGTCGTCGATATCCGCGCAGTCGGCCCGGGCGTGTGGAACAGCTGGAAACGCCAGCTGCTCACCGAACTTTATGATGCCGCCGAAGAGGTGCTGCGCCTCGGTCACAAGCAAAAGGGGCGCGAGGCGCGGATCGAAGCGAAAAAAGAGGCGGCGGCGGGGATGCTCGGCCTCGACGACAAGGGTTTCGCGAAGCTGATCAGGCCGCTTCCCGAAAGTTACTGGATCGCCGAGCCGGTCGAAGTGATCGTCGCCAATTTGCGCCACATCCAGGAAGCGGGCGACGCGCCGCTTCATATCGCAGCCGTGCCCGACGCGGATCGCGGCGCGACGCTGGTCATGGTGCTTGCCGCTGACCATCCGGGGCTCTTTTATCGCATGGCAGGGGGCATCCATCTTGCCGGCGGCAATATCATCGACGCGCGCATCCACACGACGCGCGACGGTCTCGCGCTCGACAATTTCCTCGTCCAGGACCCGCTCGGCCGGCCGTTCGCCGAGGCGGGGCAGATCGACCGGCTGACCCGCGCGATCGAGGATGCACTCGCCAACCGACACAAATTGCTGCCGAAACTCGAAGCCCGCGCGCTGCCGCGAACGCGTGCCGAGGCGTTTCGCATCGCGCCGAATGTCTTCGTCGACAACAAGGCTTCCAATCGCTTCACCGTCATCGAAATCAACGCGCAGGACCGCCCGGCGCTGCTCAACCAGCTCGCCTATGCGCTCTTCCAGTCGAAGGTGACGGTGCATTCGGCGCATGTCGCGACTTACGGCGAACGCGCGGTCGACACCTTCTATGTGACCGACCTGATCGGCGACAAGATCGACGGCACGGCGCGCGTGAAAAATTTGGAAAAACGCCTGCTCGAGGCGGCAGCGAATCGCAGCGAGGAAGCCGTAGCCGCCTAGCGCGGTGCACGACGCGTCAGCTACGCGTCATCCAGCGGCTACGGGTATCCTCATTCTTGCGGTTCGCCCTCCTCGATCGCCTCCAGCCACGCGAGGCGGGCCTTCTGCAGCCGCAGGCTGAGGTCGATGCTCGAGCCTTCGATTGTGTCGTGCAGGCGCGCATAGGCCTTGTGCGCCGCGATGCTCTGCTCGATTCCCTTGCGGATGGCGCGAAGGACCGATGTGCGTTCGGGCGCGTCGAGAGTCAGCCAGATGCCCGACCGCAGCCGGAACGGGTCGATCCCAACGCTTGCCGATCGGGCGGGGTCGCAGGCCCAGTCATGAAGCGCGTCGCAACCCGCTTCGGTGACCGAGAGCCGCTTCGTTCCGCGTGCGTCGTCCAGCGGCACGGCGAGCACCAGGCCCCTGCGTTCCATGCGCTGGATAGCGGAATAGACTGCGCCCGCGCTCCCTTTCCATTCGAGCGAGGGGGATTCGGCGAAAGCGCGGCGTATCTTGAACGCGGTGTCGCGGCCGCGATGGTAGATATCCGACAGGATTGCGCCTTCAAGTTCGGTGAGCAACGTCAATTCTCCTTGCCTGCAATTTTTACACCCGGTAATAGTCCGATTCGGACTATTTGGAGAGGAAAAATGCAGCGCGGCATTCGAGCATCCGAAACCTTTTCGGGCAAGCGATCGATCGCGGCAGCCGTCGCATTGCTTGCCGTGTCGGCCCCGCTGCCGGCGTCCGGCTTTCGTGAAGCCGCACGCAGCGGCGTCCTGCTGGACAATATGGACCAGTCGGTGTCGCCCGGCACCGATTTCTTCGATTTCGCCAACGGCACCTGGTTGCGGACCGTTGCGATTCCGCCCGACCGGTCGAGCTTCGGGGTACAGCAGATGATGATTGACGAGGCGCGATTGCGCCAGCGTGCACTGTTCGAGACCGCACGTCGATCGCGTGACCCGGAGGCGCGCAAGGCCGGCGCGCTCTATGCCAGTTTCATGGACGAGGCGGCGATCGAAGCCGCCGGTCTCGATCCGCTGCGCGAGGAACTGGCTGCGATCGATGCGATTGCCGATACGCGCGATCTGGCATTCGTCATAGGCCGGCTCGACCGGCTGGGTCTCGCGGTTCCGATTTCAAGCTATGTCGCGCCGGACGCCCGGGACGCGCGCCATTATGCGCTGTGGCTGTCGCAGAACGACCTCGGGCTGCCCGGCAAGGACTATTATCTCGGAGGCACGCCTGCCTTCGCGGACAAACGTGCGGCATATCGCGAGCATGTGGCGGCGATGCTGTCGCTGGCCGGCGATGCCGACGCGGCGCGTCATGCCGACGCGATTCTCGCGCTGGAAACCGCGATCGCTCGCCTGCAGTGGATTCCCGTCGATCGCCGCGACCCGCGCAAGACCTATAATCCCAAAACGGCAGGGGAACTGTCGGCGCTCGGCGGCGGCTTCGACTGGGAGCGCTATTTTGCCGGCGCAGGCATGGCGGGCATTCCGGCGCGAAGTATCGCGCGCCAGCCCGACTATCTTGCCGGCGTTTCCGGCCTCGCCCGCACCGTCCGGCTCGAGGACTGGAAGGCCTATTTCCGCTATCTACTCGTGTCGGGCATGGCGCCCTATCTGCCCGGCCGTCTCGCGACAGAAGATTTCGCGTTCAACGAGCGCGTGCTGCGCGGCACGCAGGAACCGACCGAACGGTGGAAGCGGGCCTGTGCACTCGTCGACCGGCTGCTCGGCGAAGCGGGCGGCAAGATGTATGTCGCACACTATTTCCCGCCGGTCGCCAAGGCGAAGGCGGACGCGCTGGTGCAGGGCCTGTTCGCCGCCTATCGCGAGCGGATCGCCGCGCTCGACTGGATGGACGCGCCAACGAAAGCGCAAGCGCTCGCCAAGCTCGCGGCGATGGACGTCAAGATCGGCTATCCCGCTCGCTGGCGCGACTATTCGGCGCTCGATATCCGGCCGGACGACCTCGCCGGCAATGTGCTGCGGGCGCAGCGGTTCGAGTTCGACCGGCAGCATCGCCGTGTCGGGGCGACGGTCGATCGGGGCGAATGGCAGATGAATGTTTCGACGCCCGACGCCTATTACGCCCCCCAGACCAACGAGATCGCCTTTCCCGCCGGCATATTGCAGCCGCCGCTGTTCGATCCGCGCGCGGACGATGCCTATAATTACGGCTCGACCGGTGCGACGATCGGTCACGAGATGAGCCATGGCTTCGACAATCGCGGCAGCCAATATGACGCGGCGGGCAATCTGCGCGACTGGTGGACCGCCGCCGACCACACGCGCTATGAAGTACGCACCGCGCTTCTGGTCCGCCAGTTCGACGCGTTCGAACCGCTGCCGGGCGAGCATGTCGACGGGCGGCTCGTCCTTTCGGAAAATATCGCCGACCTCGCCGGCCTGAAAGTTGCGTGGCAAGCCTATCGGAACAGCCTGCGCGGCCGGACGCCGCCGGTGCTCGACGGCCTCACCGGAGCGCAGCGTTTCCTGCTCGGTTATGCGCAGGGCTATCTCGGCAAGCGCCGTGACGATGCGCTGCGCGCGCTGATCCGGACGAACCCGCACCCGCCCGAACGCTACCGCGTCAACGGGATCGTCGTGCATTTCCAGCCCTATTACGACGCCTTCGACGTGAAGCCTGGCGATCCGATGTTTCTCGCCGCCGACCGGCGCGCCGACATCTGGTGACCGGTAGCCTTCAGTTCGCCTGGGTCATCGCTGCCGCTGCGGCGAGCAGCCCGCCGTTGAAACGCTGCGACAGCGCGGCACCGGGAATCGCATTGAAGGCGTGGATCGCGCCGGCATAGCTGTGCAGGTCGACGGGCACCCCCGCCGCGACGAGGCGGCGCGCATAGTCGAGATTTTCGTCGAAGAAGAGGTCGAGGCTGCCCGTTGCGATATAGGCCGGCGGCAAACCTGTCAGATCTTCGGCGAGGCTCGGCGAGAACCAGCCGCGCCGGTCATCGTCGGCCTTGTAGTCGCCCTGCAGTGCGCGCCAGCCGAAGCGGTTGCTCGCGCGCGTCCAGATGAATTCGCCGGTGACCGGATTGCGATAGGGGCAGGCGTCGCCGCCGGTGCGATGATCGAGCATCGGATAGGTAAGGAGCTGGCCGGCGATCGCGGGACCGCCGAGATCGCGTGCCATGATGGCGAGCGCGGCGGCAAGCCCGCCGCCCGCGCTCTCGCCCGCAACGACGATCCGGCTCGCATCGAAGCCGAACGCATCCGCCTGTCCCGCGAGCCAGTGTAGCGCCGAATGGCAATCCTCCTGCGGTGCAGGGAACGGATGCTCGGGGGCCAGGCGATATTCGACCGACGCAACGGGTACGCCTGCCGCCGCCGCCAGCGCGGCAGGTCCCGCCTGCATCTGCTCGACCGACCCCATCACCATGCCGCCGCCATGAATATGAAGGATCGCGCCGCTGCCCGGGCGCGTTTCGGCGGGGCGATAGAGGAACATCATGATGTCGGGTCCGCCATGGATTGACGGCACGACCAGCTTTTCGGGCGCGATCACCGGCGGCGGCAGGATCGAATAGGTTTCCGCCGCCCTGGCGCGGGTCTGCGCGATCGGCGCCGCGTCCAGATCGACGCGGGGAAACAGGTCGATGATCGGCGCGATCTCGCGATCGACGAGGTGGCGGGTGTCCATATCAAACTCTCCCTTTATCCCGGCGATCCGACGATCAGCCGCGCAGCACGGCGCCGACCTTCGCCGCCGCCGCCACGACCTTGTCGGCGATCGTCTTCAGTTCGGCGTCGTTGAAGCTCTTCTCGAGCGGCTGAAGTACGACCTCGACCGCCAGGCTCACCTGACCTTCGGAAACGCCCTGGCCGGCAAAGCGGTCGAACAGCCGCGCATCGACGATGCTCGCCTTGTCGGCACCGCGGATCGCGCGCACCAGATCGGCGGCGGTCAGGCCCGTCGGCGCGAGGAAAGCGAAGTCGCGGCGCACCGGTTGCAGCGCGGGCGGCGTGAAGGCCGCGCGCGCGGGTCCGCTGGCACGCTTCGCCGGGATCGCATCGAGGAAGATCTGCACCGCCATTACCGGACCGTCGACGTCGAAGGCACGGGTGAGCAGCGGATGAAGCGCGCCGAACTCGGCGAGCACTGCCTTGGGCCCGAGCCGCAGCGTCGCAGACTGGCCGGGATGCCAGATGCTCCCCGTGGCGATGGCTTCCATTACCTGCAGCCGGTCGGCAGGCGCGCCGGCGGCTTCGAGCAGCGCCAGCGCCGCCGCCTTGGCGTCGAAAGCGTCGAAGGGCGCCGCCTTGCCCGCCTGCCAGCCGCGTGCGCTTTTGTCGCCAGCCATCAGTACCGCCAAGGTCGGATGCTCGGCGTCGGCCAGATAGCGCCGGCCGATTTCGAACAGGCGGATGCTGTCCGCGCCGCGGTTCTGGTTGCGTTGCGCGGCGGCGAGCAGGCCGGGGAGCAGCGACGGACGCATGACCTTCAGGTCTTCGCTGATCGGATTGGCGAGCGACCAGATGCCGCCACCGAAGGGCGCGGCGTGGTTTTCGCTGATGAACGACCAGGTAACCGCCTCGTCGAACCCAGCAGCAGCGGCGGCGCGGCGCAGGCGGCGTTCCAGCAGTTGGTCGGCGGTCGCGGTCGGTTTTGCGACGCCATCCGTACGCGGCAACGGAACCGACGCGATCGCGTCGAAACCGGTGATCCGCGTGACCTCCTCGACAATATCGGGAGCGGCGTCGATATCCCGGCGCCAGCTCGGCACTGCAACCTGCCAGCGGCCGCCCTGTTCGATCACCTGAAAACCGAGCGCGGCGAGAATTTCCTTCTGCCGCCCGGCGGCAATCGCGATGCCGCCGAGCGTCGCCGACAGCGCCGGGTCGTAATCGACCGTCTTGACGTCGGCCGGAGGCGCGCCCGCATGCGTCACCGTCGACGGCGTGCCGCCGCAGATCGCGAGGACATGCGCGGTGATGATTGCGGTCGCGTCGTCGAGAAACGCCGGATCGACGCCGCGCTCGAAGCGGCTGCGCGCGTCGCTGGTCAGCGCCAATGCCTGTCCGGTCAGCGCAATGCGCTCGGGGGTGAAATAGGCGATTTCGAGCAGCACGTCGGTCGTCGTCTCGCTGCACCCCGAATGCTCGCCGCCCATGATGCCCGCGATGTCGTGGACACCGCTGTCGTCGGCAAGCACCGTCATCGTATCGGTGAGCCTATATTCCTTGCCGTTGAGCGCGACGGCGGTTTCGCCGTCCTTCGCGCGCCGTGCGACGAGCGCGCCGGTCAGCCTGGCGCGGTCATAGATATGGCTCGGGCGGCCGAGGTCGAACATCACATAGTTGCTGATGTCGACGAGCGCCGAGATCGATCGCTGGCCGACCGCCTCGAGCCGCCGACGCATCCATTCGGGGGCAGTGCCGTTGGTGACGCCGCTGATCGTGCGGCCGTAGAAGGCGGGGCAGCCTTCCGGATCGTCGGTGCGGATTTCGGTCGCAGGGGCGTCTTCGCCGGCGATCGTCGGGATGTCGAGCGGCTTCAGCGTTCCGAGCCCGGCGGCGGCGAGATCGCGCGCGATCCCGCGCACGCCCATGCAGTCCTGCCGGTTCGGGGTGATCGAAATGTCGATCACCGGATCGCCCGCGCCGCTGTAATCGGCGAAGGGCGTGCCGACCGGGGCATCGGCGGGAAGCTCGATGATCCCGTCATGATCGTCGCCAAGCTCGAGCTCGCGCGTCGAACACATCATGCCATTCGATTCGACGCCGCGTACGGCGGCGACCTTCAGCTCCATGCCGTTCGCCGGCACGACCGCACCGGGAAGGCCGAGCACGCCGACGAGGCCTGCGCGCGCATTGGGTGCGCCGCAGACGACGGTGAGCGGCGCGCCGCCGTCGCCCGTGTCGACGGTCAGCACCTGCAGCTTGTCGGCCTGCGGATGGCGTTCGGCGGTCAGCACCTTCGCCACGCGGAATCCCGCGAGCTTCTCGGCCGGGTTCTCGACCCCTTCGACCTCATGGCCGATACGGTTGAGCGTCGCGACGACATCGTCGACCGTCGCGCCGGTATCGAGATGCTCCTTCAGCCAGTCGAGGGTGATCTTCATGCCGAAATCCCCCCGCTTAGCGTTGGCACACTCAGCGCGCCGAATCCGTAGTGCGACAGCCAGCGAAGATCGCCGTCGAAGAAAGCCCGAAGGTCATCCATGCCATATTTCAGCATCGCCAGCCGGTCGACCCCGACGCCGAAGGCGAAGCCCTGCCACTCGTCGGGGTCGAGCCCGCAGTTCGCGATCACGCGGCGGTTGACCATGCCGCTGCCGAGCAGTTCCATCCACGCGTGACCGTCATCGTCGCCGTTGCCGCCGACGATGCGGCGGCCCTTTTCCTGCTTATAGCCGACGTCGACCTCGGCCGAGGGCTCGGTGAAGGGGAAATAGCTGGGGCGGAGACGCAGCACGATGTCGTCGCGCTCGAAATAAGCCTTGAGAAAGGTTTCGAGCGTCCATTTGAGGTGGCCCATATGAATGCCGCGGTCGATCACGAGGCCTTCGACCTGATGGAACATCGGCGTATGCGTCGCATCGCTGTCGCTGCGATAGACGCGGCCGGGCGCGATGATGCGGATCGGCGGTTCCTGGCTCATCATCGTGCGGATCTGCACCGGCGAGGTGTGCGTGCGCAGCAGCATCGCGCGGCCTTCGGCGTCGTTCATCTGCGACGGGAAATAGAAGGTGTCGTGCATCGCGCGCGCGGGGTGCGTCTCGGGAATGTTGAGCGCGGTGAAGTTGCGCCAGTCGTCCTCGATCTCGGGACCCGTTGCGACCGCGAACCCCATATCGGCGAAGATTTCGGCGAGTTCGTCCATCACCTGGCTGACCGGATGGACGCTGCCCCGCGGGGTCGCGTCGGCGGGCAGCGACATGTCGATCGCTTCGGCGGCGAGTTTGATGTCGAGCGCCGCGGCGTCGAGCGCCGCCTTGCGCGCGCCCAGCGCTGCGGTCACCGCTTCGCGCAGGGCGTGGATCGCGGGACCTTGCATCTGCCGTTCGTCGGGGGTCATGCCGCCCAGCGTCTTCAGCAGCGCGGTGATGGTGCCTGCCTTGCCGAGCGCGGCGACGCGGAGCGCTTCAAGCGCCCCCGCATCGCTCGCCGCCTCAATGTCGCTCATCAACCGGGTCTGAATGGCCTCGATATCGCTCATCGTCGTTCGTCCTGTTCCGGCGGCGCTGCCGCTGCCGGCCTGCATTTCTGTTTGTTATGGATACGGCGGCTGCCCGCGCGTCCGTCGCCTGCCGCTTGCACCGAACGCGCGGCGCGGGTCAAGTCAATTGGCGGGAAACGGGGCTATCCCGCGGGCTTGTGCAACCCCTGCACCGCCGCCCCGGCGGCTGCGGCGCGCGCGAACGCCGCGGCGCCCAAAATCGGCTTGGGCCGCGCGGCATATTCGCGCGGGCTCATCCCCATGAACCGCTGGAAGTCGCGGGTGAACTGCGCCTGGTCGTAATAATGATGATCCATCGTATCGATCCACGCCATCGACGGGTCGAGCATGAAGCGCCCGAGGCTGCGCAGGAAGCGCTGGCGCAGCAACAGCAATTTGGGCGAAAAGCCGAAGGCGCGGTAACTGAGGCGCTCGATCGAGCGTTCGGAAAGCGACAGTTTCGCTGACAGGTCGGCGACGCTCGTCACCTCGTCGTCGACCAGTGCCTGATGCGCGGCGAGGATCGCAGGATCGTCGGGCGGCGCATCGGCGAGGAGCGCGCAGACGTGCGCGTCGATCAGCGCCGCCGCGGCGTCGACGTCATTCACCTGCCGCAACGCTTCGAGCAATGGCGCAAAGGGCGCGAAGGCCGGATGGGTGCTGCCGTCGGTCAGGCGGTCGGCGAGGTTTTCGGCGGGCAGGGGAATGAATTTGGCCCAGCCCATCGGCAGGATGCCGATACCCCACGCGCGCATGTTGCCCGCCGCAAAATAGGTCGCCGTGCTCGTCGGGCCGGTGGCGATGAAGCGGGGCGTTTCATCCACCGGGCTACCACCGATTGCTGCGAGCGGCGGGTCGCCGTCGATGAATCGAAGGTTCGCCCATTCGGGGTGGAGATAATCTTCGACCCGGTTGCTGTCGGGTATCGCGACTTCGCTTAGATAGATGGTGCTGACATAGGGACGCAGCGGCGGCGACAGCGGGAAGAAGCGCGTGGTCACGCGCGCTTCGGTCGGGAGGTCAGGAGAAGCGTCGCGGTGCGGCATGCTGTCCCGTTTTAACTGGCGAAATGCATGAAAAACAATGCTCGGGTGCCATTCTGTGTCGGGTTCTTACAATTTTATACTCGCAGGCTGCGCCATAGTTGCGCGGTCCGTTCGCGAAGCGGGGCGTGCGAGGAGAATGGCTGTGTGGCGCCAACGGTGGGGTTTTGGCGGGGACCTGAAATAAACGACTGATTTTCCGAGCTTCGTTCCGGCCGGTGGCTTCTGCGACCCACGGCTTTTCGGTACGGGCGGGGGGGCGATGGTTTCATCTGAACCATTGTCGAGGCGGCGCGGAGCGAGAGCTTCGGGCCGCCTCTTCGTTTGGGGAAGAAGTATCGGCCATGGGGGTGGGGAGCTGTCCTCTCGTGCACCCCGGCGAAAGCCGGGGCCCATCTCCCCACGGCGCTACTGGGCCCCGGCTTTCGCCGGGGTTCACATCGGCCATTTCCAGTCCTTCGTCATCCCGGACTTGATCCGGGATCCATCGCAGCGCTGAAGTCGTGGACCCCGGATCAAGTCCGGGGTGACGACGTGGAATAGGTCTGATCCCGGTCGTTTTCTGCCGCTCCAGCTTGCCGCACCCCAAAGAAAAAGGGCGGCCCCGACGGGACCGCCCTTGTTTCTTTTCGCCTGGATCGAGGCTCAGGCTGCCTTGGGCAGCGCCGCTTTCGCTTGGGCGATGATCGTCGTGAAGACCGTGCCTTCGTTCATCGCGAGGTCGGCCATGACCTTCCGGTCAAGTTCGATCCCGGCCAGCTTCACGCCGTGCATGAACTGCGAATAGGTCAGACCTTCGGCGCGGACCGCGGCGTTGATGCGCTGGATCCACAGACCGCGGAAATTCCGCTTCTTAACCTTGCGGTCGCGATAGGCGTACTGGCCAGCCTTTTCGACCGCCTGCTTGGCGATGCGAATGGTGTTCTTGCGACGGCCGTAAAAGCCCTTCGCCTGTTCCAATACGCGTTTGTGCTTGGCGCGCGTGGTGACGCCGCGTTTGATGCGTGACATGCCTCAGCGCTCCTTACTTCAGGCCGTAGGGCGCCCAGAGGCGCACATGGGCCACATCCGAATCGCTGAGCACGCTGGTGCCGCGGTTGGTGCGGATATATTTCGAATTGTGCGAAATCAGGCGGTGGCGCTTGCCGGCGACGCCGTGCTTCACCTTGCCCGAGGCGGTGAATTTGAAGCGTTTCTTCACACCGCTCTTGGTCTTCAACTTGGGCATTTTGGTCTCCTTTGGAAGTCCGTTTGCGTATCGGCCTGGCAGCCCTTTCAGCCAGCCGACACAATCGGAAGGCGCGCGCCTAGACGGATTCGCTTAGGAATGCAAGCACCGCGGGCTAAATTGCCCCTCCATCCTCGAACGGGAGTGAGTCGCATGACCGACGAATATTGTGCCATGAAAGGTGTCGTTCCGCATCTGACGATCCGGGACAATCGGGCCGCGGAAGCCATCGACTTCTATACCCGTGCTTTCGGCGCCAGCGAAAGCGGGCGCCATATGGCCGACGACGGCAAGCGCATCCTGCACGCGCATCTCGATCTCAACGGCGGGCCGCTGATGCTCAACGATGATTTTCCCGAAATGGTGGGGGGCGGGCAGGGCTCGCCGCCGCCTGCCGGGGTTGGGCTGCATATCGACGTTCCCGACGCCAACACTGCTTGGGAGAAAGCTCTCGCGGCCGGTGCAACGGTCCGCTTTCCGCTCGACAACCAGTTCTGGGGGCAGCGTTACGGTCAGGTTACCGATCCGTTCGGCCATATCTGGTCGATCGGCGGGCCGGTCACCACGGGTTAGAAGCTTGCGCCATCGACCTTGTGAATGGTGAGCGCATCGAGATCGGTGTCCGGGACACAGCGCAGGTTCACCGCCGCCATTTTCTCGCCCGATGGGCCGCTGCCGACCGAAAAGCTCTGGCAGCCGCAGTCAGTGCAGAATTGATGGTCGATATTATGCTTGTTGAACTGATACGACTTAAGCTTGTCGGCGCCGCTCTCGAGCCGGAACTGGTCGATGGGGACGAAGGTCAGGAGGAAGCCCTTGCGGCGGCAGTGCGAGCAGTTGCAGCTCATCGCCGTATCGGGAATGTCGCCCTCGACCGTGTAGGTCACCGCGCCGCAATGGCAGCTGCCTTCGAAAGCCATCTCGTTTCTCCCTGACGCGCGGTCGCGGCCGATTTGCACCAGCATTCCGCCAGCACCGCGATCGCTGCTCCGGCTCCGTAGCAGAAAAGATCGCCGATGTTGAAGGAGGTTCCGGGCACGATGGCGGCGGTGCGACAGACGTGGCGCGCCTAGTCGTGCTGATGGTGGCAGGCGAGGCCTTCGATCACATCCTCGAGCCGCGCGGGGTCGCCGAGGGCGATGACATGCCCCGAGCTGTCGGCGCTCAGCGGGTCGCCGTTCCAGTCGCACATCGTCCCGCCGGCGCCTTCGACGATCGGCGCGAGCGCGGCGAAGTCGTGGAGCTTCAATCCCGCCTCGACCACCATGTCGATATGCCCGCTCGCGAGCAGGCCATAATTGTAGCAGTCGCCGCCGAAGACCATGCGCTTGTGCGAAGTCTTCGCCGCGAGCGCCATGAAATGCTCGCCGTCATGGTCGCTGAAATATTGCGGGCCGGTGGTCGCGAGTACGGCGTCGGCAAGGTTGCGACAGCTGCGCGTGCGGGCAGGCATGCCGTTGAACAATGTCGGCTGACCGAGCGCGCCGACCCAGCGTTCGCCGGCGATCGGCTGGTCGATGATGCCGAGGATGGGCCAGCCGTCCTGGAGCAGCGCGATCAGCGTGCCAAAGATCGGCCGGCCCGCCATGAAGCTGACCGTGCCGTCGATCGGGTCGAGCACCCATTGGCGCGATGCGTCGGGTCGCTCGGCGCCATATTCCTCCCCGATGATCCCGTCGCGCGGCGCCTCGGCATCGAGCAGGCGTCGCATCGCAGCCTCGGCGCCGCGGTCGGCCTCGGTCACGGGCGACGCGTCGGCCTTGGCTTCATGAGCGAAAGCGGCGCGAAAGAGCGGGCGGATCGCTTCGCCGGCGGCATCGGCGAGACGATTGGCGAGGAGGAGATCGGATGTGAGCGACATGGACATCCGCTAGCCCAGCCCCGCTTCCGCCGCCAGCCCAAGCGCAGCGTTCCGCGTCAAGAAAGGGGAATTTTATTAGTTTTACAATAATGGTATAAATTGTAAAATCATGGTCATGGCAGGCGATTTTCCTTTTGAGCCGATCGTCGCGACGTTCGCGCGCTACGGTTTGCGCAAGACGTCGATGGAGGGTGTTGCGCGCGCGCTCGGTGTGTCGCGTCAGGCGCTCTACAACCGGCATGGATCGAAGGGTGTCTTGATCGGCTGGGCGACCAGGAGCCTGATCGACTCGTCGCTGTCCGCGGCGCTTGCCAGCATCGAACAGCCGGCGAAGACGCTGGTCGAGCGCCTGACTGGCGCGCTCGATGCTTGGGTCGGTCGCCATATGGAGGCGCTGCACGCCTCGCCGCATGGCACGGAGATCGTCGCGATGCTTCAGCGCGATCCGCCCGAGGCCGTCCGCGCGGCCGAGCGCCGGCTCGTCGCCGCGATGGCCGAGGCGATCCGGTTCAGCGGGCCGGGCTCGGCAGTGTCGCGCGCGGGCAGCATGGCGCAGGCTTTATGCTGGACGGCGCGCGGCCTCGTTCACGCCGTGCCCGATCATGCGACCTTCCGGCGGCAGCTCGACCATATCGTCGGCGCGCTCGTGGCGCGCTGACGATATCAGTCGAAGAGTGAGGAGACGCTCGATTCGTCGGCGATCCGCTTGATCGCCTCGCCGAGCAGCGGCGCGACGGTCAGTGCACGGACCTTGCTGCTGTCGTTCACCGCGTCGGTCGGCTGGATCGAATCGGTGATGACGAGTTCGGTGAGTTCGCTGGCATCGACGCGCGCCACCGCGCCGCCCGACAGCACGCCGTGGGTGCAATAGGCGACGACGCCCTCGGCGCCCGCGGCTTTGAGTGCGGCGGCGGCGTTGCAGAGCGTGCCCGCCGAATCGACGATATCGTCGATCAGGATGCAGAAGCGGCCTCTCACGTCGCCGATGATGTTCATCACTTCCGATTCGCCGGCGCGTTCGCGGCGCTTGTCGACAATCGCCAGCGGCGCGTTGTCGAGCCGCTTGGCGAGCGCGCGCGCGCGGACAACACCGCCGACGTCGGGCGACACGACCATCAGATTCTTGCCCGCGAAACGCGCCTGGATGTCGGCGCTCATCACCGGAGCGGCGTAGAGATTGTCGGTCGGGATATCGAAGAAGCCCTGGATCTGCCCCGCGTGGAGGTCGATCGCGAGCACGCGGTCGGCGCCCGACGTGGTGATCAGGTTCGCGACGAGCTTCGCAGAGATCGGCGTGCGCGGGCCGGGCTTCCGGTCCTGGCGGGCATAGCCGAAATAGGGAAGCACCGCGGTGATCCGCCGCGCCGATGCGCGCTTCAGCGCATCGATCATGATCAGCATTTCCATCAGATTGTCGTTCGCGGGGAACGACGTCGACTGCATCACGAACACGTCCTCGCCGCGGACATTCTCGAGGATCTCGACGAAGATCTCCTCGTCGGCGAAGCGGCGGACGTTCGCCTGGGTCAACGGGATCTCGAGATACTCGGCGATCGCCTTGGCGAGCGGCAGGTTCGAATTGCCGGCCATCAATTTCATCGAAAGTCTCCCGCGTTCGCTCGTGGCCCCCTTTGTCAGCCGATTCCCGGCGGG
>NZ_DASWTD010000016.1:0-1749 GCF_036402335.1 Sphingopyxis sp.
GTCACAATTGCGCCCGGTGAAAATTATTTTTGGGCGAGGGTGCATTTTGCGCCCGCGATTCGCGCGCTCCCCGCAGCGGCGGGGCGGTTCGATCATGTGATATAAAGAAAAGTTTATATTTGATCGGCGGCAGCGTTTCGGCTAGGGCGCCGGGCATAATTACCTGACTTTTCGGGGCCGCTCGCCTGCGGCCGAACTCGCCTACAGGAGACTGAACGTGGCCACTCTCGCCGCCGATACCCGTGACTATGTGATTGCTGACATCGGCCTCGCCGATTTCGGGCGCAAGGAAATCAACATCGCCGAAACCGAAATGCCGGGCCTGATGGCGCTGCGCAGCGAGTTCGGCGCGGCACAGCCGCTGAAGGGCGCGCGCATCACCGGTTCGCTGCACATGACGATCCAGACCGCGGTGCTGATCGAGACGCTGACCGCGCTCGGCGCCGAAGTCCGCTGGGCAACGTGCAATATCTTCTCGACGCAAGACCATGCCGCCGCCGCGATCGCCGCGTCGGGCGTGCCGGTGTTCGCGGTGAAGGGCGAAAGCCTCGCCGACTATTGGGATTATGTCGGCCGCATCTTCGACTGGGGCGTCGAAGACGGCACGACCTGCAACCTGATCCTCGACGACGGCGGCGACGCCACGATGTTCGCACTGTGGGGCGCGAAGCTCGAAGCCGGCGAGACGATGCCGGCGCCCGAGAATGAGGAAGAGATCGAGATGCAGCGCGCGCTGAAGGCGTTCGTTGCCGCGAACCCCGGCTACCTGACCAAGACGGTCAAGGCGATCAAGGGCGTGTCGGAAGAAACGACGACCGGCGTCCACCGCCTGTACCACATCGCCAAGAAGGGCGAACTGCCCTTCCCCGCGATCAACGTCAACGACAGCGTCACCAAGTCGAAGTTCGACAACCTTTATGGTTGTAAAGAGTCGCTCGTCGACGCGATCCGCCGCGGCACCGACGTGATGCTCGCGGGCAAGGTCGCGACCGTCGCTGGCTTCGGCGACGTCGGCAAGGGCTCGGCCCAGAGCTTGCGCAACGGCGGCGCGCGCGTTCTCGTCACCGAAATCGATCCGATCTGCGCGCTGCAGGCGGCGATGGAAGGCTTCGAGGTCGTGACGATGGACGAAGCCGTCAAGCGTTCGGACATCTTCGTCACCGCGACCGGAAACGCCGACGTGATCACCGCCGAACATATGGCGGCGATGAAGAATATGGCGATCGTCTGCAACATCGGCCACTTCGACAGCGAGATCCAGATCGCGGCGCTCGCCAACTACAAGTGGACCGAGGTGAAGCCGCAGGTCGACCTGGTCGAATTCCCCGACGGCAAACAGATCATCATCCTGTCGAAGGGCCGCCTCGTGAACCTCGGCAACGCGACCGGCCACCCGTCGTTCGTGATGTCGGCGAGCTTCACCAACCAGACGCTCGCGCAGATCGAACTGTGGACGCGCAGCGACCAGTACAAGAACGATGTCTATGTCCTGCCCAAGCACCTCGACGAAAAGGTTGCGGCGCTGCACCTCGAAAAGCTGGGCGTGAAGCTGAGCCAGCTCAGCCAGAAGCAGGCCGACTATATCGGCGTGCCGGTCGAGGGCCCGTTCAAGCCCGAGCATTACCGCTACTAAGACCTGCCACGGGTCACGAGAGCGCCGCCGGAGAGACCCTCCGGCGGCGCTTTTCGTTTGGGTTAAGCGGGATGTGCTACTGTTGTAATCCAGTAACACTGCGGAGAATATAAAGG
>NZ_DASWTD010000017.1:0-4565 GCF_036402335.1 Sphingopyxis sp.
CAGTAGCGCCGTGGGGAGATGGGCCCCGGCTTTCGCCGGGGTGCACGAGGGACAGCTCACCACCCCACAGCCGACTTCCTTCCGTGCGTTTGCAAGCGGCACAACCGCTTATTCGAAGGGCGGGTAACGCTCGAAGGTCGGAAGGCTGTCCAGCTTTGCCATCCAGCCGATCCGTTCGGCGGTCTGGATCTGCGCCTGCGCCGGGATCAGGTCGGGATCGTCGAGTGTCGCGGTCTGTACGTCGATCTGACCCGGGAAAATGGCGTCGTTCGTATAGAAAAGCCCGGTCCCGCAATCAGCGCAGAAATGGCGGCGGCCATGTTCGGACGAGGCATAGATTTTGGCCGTGCCGTCGATGTCGATGGCGTCCTGCCCGACGAGCGCCCAGCCGACCATCGGCGCGCCCGAATGGCGCCGGCAATCGCTGCAATGGCACAGCGCGTGATGCTCGACCGCCGTCGACATCGAATAACGGATCGCGCCGCAATGGCATTGGCCGCTGGCGCGGGGTGCTTGCTCGTTCATTTCTCTCTCCTCTGGAATCGAGATGAGAACATAACATAAACATACCGGGAATCG
This sequence comes from Sphingopyxis sp., assembly GCF_036402335.1. Taxonomy (GTDB): domain Bacteria; phylum Pseudomonadota; class Alphaproteobacteria; order Sphingomonadales; family Sphingomonadaceae; genus Sphingopyxis. The sequence continues at coordinate 580 of NZ_DASWTD010000017.1, forward strand.
CAAAGCGTTTCGTGCCGAGCGCGGGCCTTTGCACTGCCACGGTAAGTCGTCATTAACCCAGTTCTGGCAATCAGGAAGGGGGCGGGGCATGATGACAAGAGCACTCGCCGTATCGACCAACTCCCGCGCTGAGGTGATACATGCGGCCGAACTTGCACCGGATTCCACCGGAAATCCTGATCACCGCCGGAACACTGGCTGTCATGTTTTTCTTCTCGGTGGTTTATTCCCTGCCGATCGTAGTGCCTTCGGGCGGCCATGCGGCGTTCGTCGGCGTTCACTATATCTATCCGCTGATCGGGGTGGCGATCCTCGGGATTATAACGTTCCTTGCCGGGAGGCGCGAGGTGGCGACCGGCTTCCTGCTCGCCTTGCCTTGCTATATGGTCATCCTCTTTGCGCATTTTAATCTGAAGCTCTGGATACCGCACATCAATCCCCGGAGTTATGACGAATTCTACTGGAAGACGGATGAAATGGTGCGGCCTGTTGTCGATATGTGTTTTTACATTCGCGAGAAGATTCTGTTTTTTATCCCGTATGAAGCAAATTTCTACATGTTAGCTTTCATCGCGCTTTTCTACACGAGCTTCATGTATCATGCGATGAAGACACCCGAGTATTTCAGGACGCTCGTGATTTCGGTGCTTCTTCTCCAGGCTTTTGGCGCCGTGGCCTATCTGGTCGCGCCCGCAGCCGGGCCATTCATCTATGAAAAGGGCGTCGACCCGACGATTACGGGCGGGCAGCAATATATGCTGGATTTCTATCGTAACTCGATAGCGCAGGGCCCCGCGTGGATTGCCAGCGAGGGGAGTGTGAACTTTACGGCCGGGCTCGCCGCCATGCCGTCGCTGCACGCTGCTGGCGCCTTCCTTTTTTTCCTATTTGCGTGGAAGCATGGCCGGGCTCTCCTCCCGCTCTATTCGTTCATTCTGTTCTTTATCCTCGTCACCTCGGTCGCGACACGCTGGCACTATGTCATCGACGTACCGATCGGCCTGGCGCTCGCCTGGGTCTGCCTGTGGGTCGCGCAAAAGATCTGTGAGCCCAGTGAACGCGGAACCGAACGCGAACCCGAACCCGCTGCCGTACCGCTTCCTGTCTGAGCCACCGCGCCGCGGCGGGTCATCAATCGCCCAGATCGACCTGATGGCTCGCGGCCCAATTCTGATACTGGCTGCGCGGGTTGGACGAGGGCTGGGCGAGAATGGCGGGCATGTCGGCGCGTAGCGCGCCGAGGTCGAGCGAGCGGATCATCGCCTTGACCGGTCCGACGCCGGCGGGCGTGATCGACAGGCGTTCGATCCCGACGCCGAGCAGCGCCATGGCTTCGAGCGGGCGTCCGCCCATTTCGCCGCACACGCCGAGCGCGACCTTGCTTCCCGAAACCGTTCGCACGACGCGCGCCAGATAACGCATGACCGTCGGCGACAGCCAGTCGTAACGTTCGGCGAGGCGCGGGTGTGCGCGGTCGGCGGCGAACAGGAACTGGGTAAGGTCGTTGGTGCCGATCGACAGGAAGTCGAGGTGCGGCAGCATCAGGTCGAGCGTTTCGAGGAGGCCAGGCACCTCCAGCATCGCGCCATAGCGGATAGCGACCGGCAGTTTCTTGTTGTGGCTCGCGAGCCACGCACGTTGCCCGACGAAAAGGTCGCGCGCAGCCTCATATTCCCACGGCTCGGACACCATCGGGAACATGACGTTGAGCGTGCGCCCGGCGGCTGCCTCCATCAGCGCGCGCGCCTGAACCTTCAGCAGCCCCTCGCGTTCGAGCGCGAGGCGCAATGCGCGCCAGCCCATCGCCGGATTTTCTTCCTGTGCGCTGTCGCCGACATTCATATAGGGCAGCGCCTTGTCGCCGCCGATGTCGACGGTGCGAAAGATCACCGGCCGGTCACCCGCGGCGTCGAGCACGTCGCGATAGAGCCGCTGCTGGCGATCGCGCGACGGCAAGGTTGCCGACACGAGGAACTGGAACTCGGTGCGGAACAGGCCGATCCCGCGCGCGCCGGTCAGGTCGAGCGCTGCGACATCTTCGCGGAGGCCCGCGTTGATCATGAGTTCGATCGGTACGCCGTCCCTGGTGACCGCGGGCAGGTCGCGAAGCGAGGCGAGATTGGCGCGGCGCTTCTGCGAAATCTCCAGCTTCGCGTCGAACGCGTCCTGCACGGCCTGCGTCGGGCGGACATGCAATTGTCCCGCCGCAGCGTCGAGCAGCAGCATATCGCCCTCGCGGATCGAACTGCGGACGTCGCTCACGCGGCCCATCACCGGCACCCCCATCGCGCGCGCGACAATGATGACGTGCGCGGTGAGCGACCCCTCCTCCAACACGACGCCTTTCAGGCGGCGGCGGTCATATTCGAGCAGTTCGGCGGGGCCGAGATTGCGCGCGATCAGGATCGAATCCTGCCTGAGGCCCATTTGCGCCGCGGTGCCCATCTGCCCCGACACGATGCGGATCAGCCGGTTCGACAGATCCTCGAGATCGTGCATGCGGTCGCGCAGCAACGGGTCGTCGATCTGCCGCATCCGCATCCGGGTGCGCTGCTGGACGCGCTCGATGGCCGCCTCGGCGGTCAGGCCGCTGTCGATCGCCTCGTTGATCCGCCGCGACCAGCCTTCGTCATAGGCGAACATCTTGTAGGTCTCGATGACCTCTTCATGCTCGCCGCCGACCCCGAAATCGGCGCTGCTCGCCATGCGGTCGATCTGCTCGCGCATCTTGTCGAACGCCGCGTAAACGCGGTGGCGTTCGGCCTCGATATCGTCGGCAACGGTATGTTCGATCGTGATGCGCGGCTGGTGGAATACCGCGACCCCGGCGCCCATACCGTCGACCAGCTTCTGCCCGCTCAGCCGCTGTGCCGACTGATCGGCCGCGGCGGCATCGGTCCGAGCCGCGCTATCGACGAGGTCGGCGTTGGAAATCAGTTCGGACAGCACCATCGCAACGGTCTGCAGTGTCTCGATCTCGATATCGTCATATCGGCGCGGATCGCTGTGCTGGACGCACAGCACGCCCACCGCGCGTTCGCGGCGGATGATCGGTACGCCGGCAAAGCTGTGAAACAATTCCTCGCCCGTTTCGGGACGATAGGAAAAGTCCGGATGCGCGGCCGCTTCGTCGAGGTTCAGCGTTTCGATCTGGTCGGCGATCGTGCCGACGAGCCCTTCGCCGAGGCCAAGGCGCGTTACGTGTACTGCTTCCTGTTTCAACCCGCGTGTCGCGTATAGTTCGAGTGCGCCTTCGCGCAGCAGGTAGATCGAGCACACCTCGCTGTCGAGGCATTCGCCGATGATGCCGACGACCTGGTTCAGCTTGCCCTGCGCGTTCGCGCGCGATGCCATGACTTCGTGCAACCGGGTCAGGATGGTGCGCGCCGACTGGGCGGCCGTCGAGGGCGGTGGCGGGGCGTTGGTCATCGCAATCCTGCTAACAGAAGGATGCGGTGCGCGCCAATACCCCGCGCGCGATTGTTCGGTCTAATCTTGAACCGTTCGAAGCCGCCCTCAGTTGTTCCCGGGCGGAACTGTCGGGCCGATGGCAACCGCACCCGGCGTCGTGCCGTTCGTGACCGTCGGGCCGGCGGGAGCCAGCGGCGCGGGCGCGCTCATGATCGGCGGCGGCGGCGCATATTTGGCGTCCCACGCCGCGACGTCGGCCTGATATCGGGCATAGGCTTCGTAGAAGTCGTTGAACGGCTGGTCGAGCCGCGCAAGATGCGCGGGCTCCTGCTCGACGAGTTGTGCGGTCGGCGTCGACGCGACGATCTGGGCGATTTCGTTCGCGCGTACGCAAAAATCACGCTGCGCCGGCGGCTGGGCGAAATAGTTGAACAATTGCGTCGACAGGCGGTCGCGTGGCGCGATGCCGTTGTTCTTGTTGTCCTTGCCGAGCTGCGTGATCACGCTCTTCTCGGTCGATTTGATCGTCTTGCCGTGGTTCTTGATGATCGCGTTGTACCCCGACACCATTGTCG
>NZ_DASWTD010000018.1:0-3591 GCF_036402335.1 Sphingopyxis sp.
GCAACCTCGTGCGCAAGGCGCAATTCGGCTGGGGCTGGGACTGGGGGCCTTGCCTTCCGACCGTGGGAATCTGGCAGCCGGTCGAACTCCGGCGGCGGCGCGTCGCATCGATCGAAGCGTTGCAATTTCGTACGATGGCGATCCACGCCGACGGCGGCGCGGATATCCGGATCGATGCCGAGATCGAGCGATCGGAGGAGCGCGGCGAGCTCGCGCTGCACATCGAGGTACGGAACCCCGCCGGAACCCTCATATTGTCCGAGTCCTTGCCGATCGCCGATGGGCGCGCACACCTCGTCGCCGCGCTTGCCGATGCCGAGCTATGGTGGACCGCCGATCTCGGTGCGCAGCCGCTCTATGACGTCGTGGCGGCCCTCAAGGCCGGGACCGGGGAGCTCGACCGGCGCGCGCTGCGCGTCGGTATCCGGACGATATCGCTCGACACCTCGCCCGATCCCGACGAGCCGGGCACATCCTTCTTCCGTTTCCTCCTCAACGGCCGCCCGATCTTCGCAAAGGGCGCGTGCTGGATCCCGGCGCACTCGCTGGTCGGCGTTCTGACCCGTGAACATTACCGGCCGCTGATCGAGGCCTCTGCGCGCGGCGGAATGAACATGCTCCGCGTCTGGGGCGGGGGCATATATGAACATGATGCCTTCTATGACCTGTGCGACGAGCAGGGGCTGCTCGTGTGGCAGGACTTCATGTTCGCCTGCGCGCTCTATCCTGAGGCCCATCCGGAATTCAACGAAAGCGTCGAGGCGGAAGTGGCTTGGCAGGTCAGGCGCCTCCGCCATCATCCGTCGATCGCGCTGTGGTGCGGGAATAACGAGAACCAGTTCATCCAGTCCTTCGTCAACGAGAAGACGGGGGAGGACAAGCCGGTGCTCGGCGCACTCTTCTATGACAAGATCATTCCGGAGCAGGTCGCGAAATTCGATCCTGCCACGCCCTATTGGCCGGGAAGTCCATTCGGCGGGCCGCATGCGAACAGCATGAAGGCGGGCGATCTTCACAACTGGACGGTCTGGCACGGATTGCCGTCGGTACCCGACGATCGTTCGACGTCCGAGGTCGACCGCAGTCCCGAGGGCATCGCCTATCAGCGATATGCCGAGGATATGGGCCGGTTCATCAGCGAATTCGGGATTCAGGCCTCGCCGGTCATGGAAACGCTGCGCCGTTCAATTCCTGCAGACCAGTTGACGCTCAAGAGCCCGGCGATGGAAAACCGGATCAAGGACAATCCGAAGAACAAGGTCGACGCGATGCTGTTGCCGGTCACCGGGCTTCCGGCGACGATCGACGACTATGTGGATTTTACCCAGATTACGCAGGCGGAAGGGCTGAAGTTCGGGATCGAGCATTATCGGCGCCGCAAGCCGCACTGTTCCGGGACGCTGATCTGGCAGCTCAACGACTGCTGGCCGGGCGTGAGCTGGAGCGTTCTCGACTTCCATGGTTTTCCGAAGGCGGGCTATCATTATCTGCGCCGCGTCTATGCGCCGCTGATGGCATCGTTCAAGCCGCTGGCCGACGGTTCGGTCGAGCTTTGGCTGACCAACGATCGTGCGCGTAACATGGCTGGGAATCTCGTCGTCGAACTGATCGATATGCATGAGGGCAGCATCTGGCGGGATGAAGTGGCCTGGGCGGTCCCGGACAATGGCAGCCAGCCCGTCTGGAACGCCGACGCGGCGCGCTTGTCCGCCTCGCCGAGCCGGGTGCTTACGGTTCGCTCATCCAATGACCGGTTTCCCGCCAATCGGCATTTTTTCGCGCCGATCAAGGATCTGGATCGTCCGAAAGACGCACGGCCGACGGCCACGATCGCGCAGGTGGGGCCGAATGCGATCGCGGTTACGCTGGAGGCGCCGGCCTATCTCTATTTCGTCCACATTCTCGTGCCGTCCGAAACCGCAATCGTCAGCGACAATTATTTTGACATGGCGGCAGGCGAGGTCCGCGTCGTAACGATCGAGGACGACAGGCGGCCGTTGCGGATCGAAGACCTGATCATCCGGAGCTGCTGAGCCGGAGCGCATACGGCGCGCGATATCTCGAACAGCAGGAGGGTTACGGGTGCGCGCCGACCTTCCTGCTCTTCGAGCGCGGCGACCCGGCCGCCGATGGCGCGTTCAGGACATCGCAAGGCGCAGCGGCAGCCGGCGCGGGCCATTGACGAACCAGCTGTGGGTGAATTGCATCTCGCCCTCGAGGTCGACGCGTTCGATCCGCGGGAGCAGTTCCTCGAAGAAGGACTTCAGCTCAAGCCGCGCCAGATGCTGGCCGATGCAGACATGCGCGCCATAGCCGAAGGCAAGCTGCTTGTTGGGCTTGCGGTCGAGGCGAAATTCGAAGGGAGCGTCGAACACGGCCTCGTCGCGATTGCCCGACGCATAGCAGAGCATCAGCCAGTCGCCCCTGGCGATCCGGCGCCCCGCGAAGTCGGTATCCTCGGTCGCGGTGCGCATGAAGGTCTTCACCGGCGTCGTCCAGCGGATCGCTTCTTCGACGAACGCGGGGATCAGCGACGGGTCGGCCTTCAGCCGCGCGAGCAGGTCCGGGCTGTGCGCGAGCACGCCCATGCCGCCCGCGAGCGACGATGAGGTCGTGTCATGCCCGGCCGTCGCGACGATCGTGAAATAGCCGGTCGCCTCGCGGTCGGAGATCGGCTGGCCGTCGATCACCGCATTGGCGATCACGCTCGCCAGATCGCCCTGCGGGTTCGTGCGGCGGTCCTTCGCGATCTTCATGAAATATTTCGTGAAATCGGCGAGGAAAGCCTTGACGAGGAGGCTGTAGAGAAACCCCGGCAGCTTTTCGAGTTTTCTGTTTTTCGCTTCCTTGTCGATATCCTGCGAGCCGAAGATGTCCTGTGTCAGCCTCAACATCCTCGGCTTGTCGGCCATCGGCACGCCGAGAATATTCATGATGACATGGAGCGGATAGCCGATTGCTACGTCGGCCATGAAATCGCAGCGGCCATCCATCGCGGCCATGCGGTCGACTTCCTGCCGTGCGAGAGCGCGGATGTCGTCTTCGAGTTTCTTGACGCTGCCGGGCGAGAACCATTTGAATGTCAGCGCCCGATATTTGGGGTGATCGGGGGCGTCCATCTGCACAAGCGAGCGGACGAAATGGGGCGTTCCGGTAATCTTGCGGACGCGGGCGTCGTCGATCTGCCGCGTCAGCGTCGTCGAACGATCACCGTTGTGGAACAGCGCATTCCGCTTGCTGATGTCGAGAATATCGGCGTGCCGGGTTACGACCCAGAAGGGATCGAAGCCGGACACTTCCGCACGGCCAACCGGATTGTTCGCGCGAAGCCAGCGATAGGCGTCGTGTATGCGATCATCGGCATAGGCCGAGGGATCGACAAGCACATGCGCGATGTCATCGGGAATCTTTTCGCTCACGCCTTGGCGCTTCCACCGAACTCGCCTTTACGCGGCCCCATGAAGCCGAACAGGAAGGCGGCGACTTTTCGCATCTGGATTTCTTCGGCGCCTTCGGTGATGCGATAGCGGCGGTGGTGGCGGTAGATATGCTCGAACGGCTTGTGGCGCGAGTATCCGATGCCGCCATGGA
>NZ_DASWTD010000019.1:0-9612 GCF_036402335.1 Sphingopyxis sp.
TGCTCCTCGTCGAAGCGCGCCTTGAGTTCGACCACTGCCGTCACCGACTTGCCGGCTTCGGCCGCTTCGATCAGCGCACGGATAACAGGAGATTGGTCGCCGGCGCGGTACAGCGTCTGCTTGATCGCAACGACGTCGGGATCGGCAGCCGCCTGCCGCAGGAAAGCGAGGACGACCTCGAAGCTTTCATAGGGATGGTGGACGACGATGTCCTTGCTGCGGATCGCCGCAAAACAATCGCCGCCATGTTCGCGGATGCGTTCGGGAAAGCGCGGTGAATAGGCAGGGAATTTCAGGTCGGGGCGGTCAACCTCGACCAGCGCCGACAGCGCCGCGAGGCCGATGAAGCCGCCGATCTTTGCTACGATCGCTTCATGCCCCTGAATATCGGCATTGAGCACCTCGGCAATTTCGCCCGGCATGTCGGCTTCGAGTTCGAGCAGGATCACACGGCCGCGGCGGCGGCGGCGGATCGCGGTGCGGAACAGACGAACGAGATCCTCGGCCTCTTCCTCCAGCTCGATATCGCTGTCGCGGATGATGCGGAAAACGCCGAGTGAACGGATCGCGAAGCCCGGGAACAGGAGGTCGCCGAAAATCTCGATCAGATACTCGATCGGCACGAAGCTGCTCGCCTCGCCCGGCACCGGTACGAAGCGCGCCAGCGACGCCGGGATCATCACCAGTTCGCGCACCGTGTCGCCCGTCGCCTTGCGCTGCAAGTCGAAGATGACACCGAGCCCGCGGTTCGGGATGAAGGGGAACGGGTGCGCCGGATCGAGCACCTGCGGGGTCAGGATCGGGAAAATCTGGTCGATGAAATATTGGCGAAGCGCGCTGCGCAGCGCTTCCTTGTTCGACCCCGTGCCGTGGACGATGATACCCTGCTCGGCGAGCTGGCGATGGAGCCGTTGCCATTCGCTCTGCTGCTGGTCGACGAGTCGGTTCACCTCGGCTTCGATCTCGGCAAGCTGCTGGCCCGGCGACCGGCCGTCGGCCGAAGGATCGTCGATCCCCTGGAGTTGCTGGCCCTTCAGCCCCGCAACGCGGACCATGAAGAATTCGTCGAGGTTGCTGCCCGAAATCGACAGGAAGCGGAGGCGTTCGAGCAAAGGATGCGCAGGATTGCGCGCTTCTTCCATCACCCGGCGATTGAACGCCAGCCAGCTGAGTTCGCGGTTGAAGAAACGTTCGGGACCGAAAGGAATTTTCGACGCACCATCGGCGTCGTTATCGGCGCGCAGCGATTGTCCGGTTAGCGACATGTATCGGCATCCTGTCGTTCGAGAAGATCGGGATCGAGCAGCCCCTGTGACAGTAATGTTTCACGCGTAAGACGAACGCTGATACCGCCGCCCTTTTCGAGCGACGCCGCGTCGAGCGCCGCGACGACGCGGTGGATCATCGCATAGCTGCGTTCCATCCGCGGGACGACATAGGAAGCAACGCCGGGCGCGAGTGCCATGCCGCGCTGCGCGAACAGCGCCTCGATCAGGTCGCGCGCAAGGCAATCGTCGGGTTCGCCGATCGTCAGCACCGGAACCGCGGCGAGGCGCGAACGGAGGTCGGGCAATGCCACATTCCAGTCCGTCGGCGGCGCATCCGCGATGATCAGGAGCGGCGCACCGCTTGCCTGCGCCGCGTTCCATGCGTGAAAAATCTCCTCTTCGGGCACGCTGTCATGCCCGTCGATGACGCGTCCGCCGGTCTCGCCCGCGAAAAGCCGCCCCATCAGGCTGCGCCCCGACCCACGTGGCCCGGTGAGCACCGCGGTGCGCACGGGCCAGGTCGCGGGATGGCGGAGGTAGCGCACGGCATCGGCGTTACTGGTGCCGACGAGCAGCGGACCGTCGTTGCTGCCCCCCGCGCTCCAGTCGAGCGGGAGAGCGATTTGCGATGCGCGCGTCATCAGCGGCTGATCCTGAGCTGACCGCCGCCTTCCTGCACCTTGAACCCGCGCGCAGCGAGCGCGGCCTTGAGCGCGGCGAGGTCGCCCCGGAAGCTGACGCGCATCACCGAGGTGCCACCGAGCGCAAGGCTGGTGGTCGAAGCCGACTGGACGCCCGCGGCGCCCGCCACCGCGCGTTCGGTCGCGGTGACCGAATCGACGTCAGGCGAGCTGTACTGGACGGTGAAGCCCTGCACGCCCACGGCCGCCGTCGTCGGAACGCTGCTGTCGGTCTCGCTGGGCAGCACGTCCTCACCGGTCGCGACTTCTTCGGGCAGATCGACCTTTTCGACCGGCTTTTCGAGAACGAGATAGGTATCGGTCTTGAGGATGCCCGACGCGAGCGCGTCGATATAGATGCGGTCCATCCGCGCGACGGCCTTTTCCATCATGTCGGGCAGCGCGGCGGGGCTGGGGCCGGTCATCGTGAAGCTGGAGATCAGCTTGCTGTCGGGACCGAAGCGCGCGGTGAAATAGCCCTTGATCGGCCCGCCGGGGTAGGAATATTCGACGCGCGCGATCGGCGTCAGCACGTCGGCGGCGCCATATTGGTCGAGAATGACGCGCCACCAGACGCGGCCGCGGCGGCCGGTCTGCCCCGCGTTGATCAGCAGCGTATCGGCGCCGGTGCCCGCGGTGCGGACATAGTCGATCGCGCTTTGCCCGGTATTATACTCAGCCCACGCGCGCTGCCATGCGCTGCGCTGTTCGAATACTTGCGGGATGCCGTCGATCGAATAAACGGGGATGACCAGCAGCGGCGGCGAGCGCAGCGTGCGGCCGCTGACGCCGAGGATCTGACCGGCGCGGACGCGGTCGAACTGGACGCCGAGCTTGGCGACATAACGGCGCGGGCCGATCTGCTCTTCCTCGACGACGATCGCGGTGACGATGCCGTCGAGCACCGAATCGCCGAGTTTCGGACCATCGCTGCCGTTCAATTTACGATAGAGCTGCGCCCAGCCCAGCCGCTGTGCTTCGCGCCAGCCCTTTTCGCGCGCGTCGTCGGCATTGTCGCCGGTAACATCGACCATGATGCCGCTCGCGAGGAAATCGCCGCTGCTGTTGATCGGGGTGATGCCGCGATCGCCGCGGCTGATCTGCCCTTCGACCACCCCGACGAGCAGAATCGCAAGGAGGAGACCGAAAAGCGCGGCCCAGCGCCAGTCGCGCGGGCGAATGGCATCGAGGGTCAGGCGGGGCGCGAAGCGCGGGAAAGCAGCCGAAATCATATCTTCTCTATGCTTTGCCCAAAAGCGCGGGCCCCGACAAGGAAATCATGGCATTTATCGGCTGGAACCGTTAGTCGCGCGTGCCATGGATTCCAAGCACAACCAACCCGGCTCCTACACTTATGCGCAGGCCGGCGTATCGATCGAGACCGGCAACGCGCTGGTCCGTGCCATTGCCCCGCTCGCCCGTGCGACACGCCGCCCCGGCGCCGACGCCGACCTTGGCGGCTTTGGCGGTTTCTTCGACCTGAAGGCGGCCGGGTTCAACGATCCGTTGCTCGTCGCGGCGAACGACGGCGTGGGTACCAAGCTCAAGCTCGCCATCGAATCGGGCAAGCATGGCGGGGTCGGTATCGACCTCGTCGCGATGTGCGCGAACGACCTGATCGTTCAGGGCGCCGAGCCGCTGTTTTTCCTCGACTATTATGCCACGGGCAAGCTCGACAACGATGTCGCGACCGAAGTCGTCGCGAGCATCGCCGAGGGATGCAAGCAGGCCGGATGCGCGCTGATCGGCGGCGAGACTGCCGAAATGCCGGGCATGTATTCGGACGGCGACTATGACCTCGCGGGTTTCTGCGTCGGCGCGGTCGAGCGCGATCAGGTACTGACCGCCGACAAGGTCGCGGCGGGTGACGTGATCCTCGGCCTCGCGTCGTCGGGGGTTCATTCGAACGGTTTCTCGCTCGTGCGCCGGCTGGCCGCCGACAAGGGCTGGAAGCTCGACCGCCCTGCCCTGTTCGACCAGAATATCCTGCTGATCGACGCGCTGATGGCGCCGACGCGCATCTATGTGAAGAGCCTGCTCCCGCTGGTGAAGACCGGCAAGATTCACGCGCTCGCGCATATCACCGGCGGCGGCCTGCTCGAGAATATCCCGCGCATCCTGCCGAAGACGCTGCACGCCCATGTTAACGCCGATAACTGGCCGCAGCCGCGGCTGATGGCCTTCCTGCAGGCGCAGGGCAATATCGAACCCGAAGAGATGGCACGCACCTTTAACTGCGGGATCGGCATGGCGGTCGTCGTGGCCGAGGGCGATGTCGCGGACGTGACGACGGCGCTCGAAGCCGCGGGCGAAACCGTGCACCGCATCGGTCATATCGCCGAGGGCGAGAAGGGCTGCACCGTGACCGGCGGCGCCGAAACATGGAGCGCGATGGGCGCATGGAGCGCCACGCATAATGGCTAAGGCGCGTGTCGCCGTCCTGATTTCGGGCGCCGGCACCAATATGGCGGCGCTGCTCTATGCGGCAAAAGCCGAAGACTGTGCTTATGAACTGGTGTTCGTCGGCAGCAACGAGCCCGAAGCCGCGGGGCTGGCGATCGCCGAGGCCGAGGGCATCGCGACGTGGGCGCTTTCGCACAAGGGCATGAACCGCGACGCCTTCGACGCGCTGGTCGACGAGCAGTTGCGCGCGGCGGGGGCGGAATTCGTCGCACTCGCCGGCTATATGCGCATCCTGTCGGACGATTTTGTCGCACGCTGGGCGGGCCGGATGGTCAACATCCATCCGAGCCTGCTGCCGCTCTACAAGGGGCTGAATACGCACCGGCAAGCCATCGACGCCGGGGACAGGTTCGGCGGGTGCAGCATCCATATCGTGACGCCCGGCGTCGACGAGGGGCCGGTACTCGCGCAGACGCCCGTCGCGATCCTGCCCGGCGACAATGTCGAGACGCTGGCCGCACGCGTGCGGATTGCCGAGCACCAGCTCTATCCACCGACGCTCGCGGCATTCGTGATGCGCGAGCGTTCGCCCGACTATCTGCGCGGACGCGTGCGCGAGCTGGCGATGGCGCTGCCCGAAACCGACGAGGTGATCTCGCACGGCATGCCCTGCTTCGGGATCGTGAAGGGCAAGAAATTCGCCTATTTCACCGAGGATCATCATGGCGACGGAAAGATCGCGCTGCTGGTGAAAATCAGCGGCGCCGAGGAACAGGCGATGCTGATCGAGCTCGACGAGGACCGCTATTACCGCCCCGCCTATTTCGGCGACGGCTGGGTCGGCATCCGGCTCGACCTCGGCGACACCGACTGGGATGCGATCGGCGAGTGGCTGCGCAAGAGTTGGCTCGCGATTGCGCCGAAGAAGCTGGCGGGGCTGATGGGCGTGGCGGACGAGTTCTGAAATCGTTGCACGACCCACCGGGCCGTGACAAACTCGCGCGATGGGCGAACTGCCGGACTATTACGCAATTTTCCTGAGCGAGCTCGCCGGATTGATCGACGATGCCGAAATGTCCGGCTGGGACGAAGATGGCATCGCGCATCTCCGTGAAGCTGATGAGTATTTCCGTTCCGACTACCGGATAAAACAACAGGCGCAGAGGGAAGCAGCGGAAAGAGCAGCAGCCGTGCGCAACGCAAAATCCGGCAATTGACGAAAAAGGCCGCCGGATCGCTCCGGCGGCCTCTTCGGTTCGGCTTTGCCTTCTGGCTTAGCCGACGATTTCTTCGGGCTTGAAGAAATAGGCGATTTCGATCGCCGCATTCTCGTCGCTGTCCGAACCGTGGACGCTGTTCGCCTCGATGCTCTCGGCGAGTTCCTTGCGGATCGTGCCGGGCTCGGCGTTCGCCGGGTTGGTCGCGCCCATGATGTCGCGGTTCGCCTGCATGGCATTTTCGCCTTCGAGGACCTGCACGACGACGGGGCCGCTGATCATGAAATCGACGAGTTCGCCGAAGAAGGGGCGTTCCTTGTGGACCGCATAGAAGCCTTCAGCCTGTTCGCGGGTCATGTGGATGCGCTTCGACGCGACGACGCGGAGGCCGGCTTCTTCCAGCATCTTGGTGACGGCGCCCGTGAGGTTGCGGCGGGTGGCATCGGGCTTGATGATCGAAAAGGTGCGGGTGACCGCCATGGGAAAGCTCCTGCGATGTTATGGTTTGCGATGCGCGCGCCTCTAGCCGCGCTTTCGCCGCGCTGCAAGGACCGAGCGCGCGCGCCTCGCTACGCGCCGGTGCCGTAGGTTATCGCGCCTTCGACCATATCGCCGGTCTGGGTCGCGGTCACCTGGATCGACGTCTTGGCATCGCCCGGCTTTTCGGCGCCGATGATGATCGTATCCTCGGCGGTCATTTCGGAATTCACTTTCAGACCGGCCCCCTCGATCTGCCGACGGAAATGCGCGATCACGTCGGCCGCCTTGGCCTTGACCTCGAAGCTCGCGAGGCCGCCCTGCCCGTCCTTGCCCGACCCCGCAAAACCGCCAGTCATCTTCGACCCCGGATAGGGCGTGATGCCCGCCGGCAGCTTTGCCTCGCCCCCGAACTGCACTTCGCCCTCTTCGGTCTTGATCGTCACCTTGCCGTTTTCGCCGTCTTCGCTGCTACTGATCTTGTAGTCGGCGGTCTTGCCCGTTTCGGGATCGGTGTAGGTGCCGCTTGCCACTTCGGTTTCGGATTTGGAGCCGCAGCCGGAGAGAAACAATGTCGCGGCGGCGAGCGCCGCGCAGAAGGAAGAGGTTGTGCGGGTCGTCATGGTAAGGCTCCTGCTGAAACGAAACTCCCGCCCCATTGGCCCGTCCCGCCACGCCTGTCGGTGACGCGCGTCACAAGTGTGCGCTAGGGTCCCTCGGACCAGCGGCCGTTTTCGTCCTGCTTCCAGAAGCGGTTGTCAACATCGTCGCGCGCCGCGAGAATCCGCCACAGCGCGCGGGCGTCGTCGATGCGACTGTTGTCGAAGAGCAGGAAAGTGCGTTCGAACCCGAGTGCCTCCTCGCGCCATTCACCGTCGGCGAGTGCCAGATGCGTCGCACGGTTGGGCGGCGACGGATCGAGCGTGCCCGAAATCAGGATCGGCTCGATCTCTTCGTCGGGCGAACCCGCGGCACCGTGCGGCAGGAAGCCCGCGGGCTGGAGCGTCCACAGCGCCTCATCGATCGCCTGCCGCTGCATCGCAGGGGCGGCGACCACCAGCAGGCGGTCGCCATTCGCCAAGATACGCGTCGCAAGAGCGGGGAGAACCCGTTCGACCGGGTCGCGGGTCAGCCGGTAAAAGTCGACGCGCGCCATGCTTCCCTGCCTCTATGCGATCAACCTTCGTGGTTGGCGGCGATGTAACGGTCGAGCAGGCGCACGCCGTACCCCGTCGCGCCCTTCGCCCACACCGGGCCGTCCTTGTCGGCCCACGCCATCCCGGCGATGTCGAGATGCGCCCAGGCGACGCCGTCTTCGACGAAGCGCTTGATGAACTGCGCCGCGGTGATCGACCCGCCTTCGCGCGGGCCGATATTCTTCATGTCGGCGATCGGGCTGTCGATCAGCTTGTCGTAGGCGGGCGACAGCGGGAAGCGCCACAGCTTGTTGTTCGACGTTTCGCCAGCGGCGAGCAGGTCGGCGGCGAGCGTATCGTCGTTGGCAAAGATGCCGGCATATTCATGGCCGAGCGAGATCACCATCGCGCCGGTCAGCGTCGCGAGATCGACGATGACCTTGGGCTCATAGACCTTCTGCGTCCAGGTGATCGCATCGCACAGCACGAGGCGCCCTTCGGCATCGGTGTTGAGCACTTCGACCGTCTGACCCGACATCGTGCTGACGACGTCGCCGGGGCGCATCGCATTGCCGTCGGGCATATTCTCGACGAGGCCGACGATCCCGACGACATTCGCCTTCGCCTTGCGGCCGGCGATCGCCTTGATCGCGCCGGCGACGGCGCCCGCGCCGCCCATGTCCCATTTCATCATGTCCATGCCCGCGGCAGGCTTGATGCTGATGCCGCCGGTATCGAAGGTGACGCCCTTGCCGACGAAGGCGACGGGCTTGTCACCCGGGGTCCCGCCGTTCCAGCGCATCGCAAGCAGCCGCGGCGGGCGCGTCGAACCCTGCGCGACGCCGAGCAGCGCGCCCATGCCGAGCGCCTTCATCTGGCGTTCGTCGAGGATTTCGAGTTCGACGCCGAGGTCGGCGAGATGCTGGCAGCGTTCGACGAAGCTTTCGGGATAAAGGATGTTCGGCGGCTCGGCGACGAGCGTCTGGGTGAGCGCGACGCCGTCGGCGATCGCTTCATTTTCGGCCCAGCGGCCGGACAGGTCGCTGTGCGGCGAGGCGATCGTCACCGTCTTGAGGCTGGGCTTCGCCTTGTCGGAGAGGCGCGTGCGATAGGTATCGAGGCGCCAGTTGCGCAGGCGCGCGCCCATCGCAAAGGCGAGGACGTCGTCGGCGTCGCTCTGGCCAGCACTCGCAAAGTCGACATGGACCGCGGTCACGCCGCTCGTTTGCAGCTTTGCCGTCAGCGCCGCCCCGCCGCGCTCGAGGTCATGCTCGCTGCCCTCGCCGATGCCGACGAGAAGCAGGCGCTTTGCAACGCCGCCGTCGATCGTCGCGGTTTCGGCGATCGCGCCCGCCTCGCCGTCGAAGCGTGCCTGCGCCGCGGCCGCGCCGAGCAGCGCGCCGAGCGTGGCGGCTGCGCCCTTGCGGACCGGAAAAGCGACAACGTCGGCAGACGCATCGATTTGCGCGACAAACTGAATGTCCATGCCTTAACTTTCTTATGCGATGATTGATTGGAACGTGGCGGACCGATAGGGGTTTCGCTTGCGAGTTGCAAAAACAAAGCGGCCGGTCCAAGCCGGCAAATGTCGATAGTGGGTTCGGGACAAAGGGATTAAATGAGCTGGGCTTTGTTCCATCGGGCGGCGCCTGCGCGGCCGTTCTGGCTGGCGACAGCGAGCGGCATGGCGCTGGCGGCGACGCCGGTCATGGCCCAGACTGCAGCGAATCCGGCTCAGCCCGATGAGCTTGCCGGCGAACCCGACCTGCAAACGCCCGATGTCGCGCCCACCACCTCGGATGCGCCCGATGTCCAGAATGAACAACAGATCGGCTTCGCGGCCGACAACCTGAACTACGACAGCGACAGCGAGGTCGTCATTGCCGAAGGCAATGTCCAGATGAACCGCGAAGCGATCGAGATGCGCGCGGACAAGGTCACCTGGAACCGCAAGACGGGCCAGGTTTTTGCCGAGGGCAATGTCACAATCAAGAATCCCGAAGGCGATACCGCCTATGGTGACAAGATCGAGCTGACCGACACGCTGCGCGACGGCGTCGTCGAAAACCTGCTCGTCGTGCTCGATAATGGGTCGCGGCTCGCGGCGGTGAAAGGCACGCGCTTCGATAACGGCAATATCGAGCTGGAGAACGCCGCCTACACCCCCTGCCCCGTCGAAGATGACGCAGGCTGTCCGAAAAATCCGAGCTGGCAGATCCGCGCCGTGCGCGTGATGTACGACCGGGCAAAGAACAAGATCCGGTACAAGGGTGCGCGCGTCGAGATTTTCGGCCTGCCGCTGATCCCGCTGCCCGGGCTTAGCCATCCGGCGAACAGCGAGGCGGGGAGCGGCATCCTGGTGCCCGAGATCCGCCTCGACCGCAGCAACGGGTTCGAAATCGCCGTGCCCTATTATCTGCGCATCGCGCCC
>NZ_DASWTD010000020.1:0-4027 GCF_036402335.1 Sphingopyxis sp.
AACAGCAAAAGACCCCGGCAGACCTGCAAGGTCTTCCGGAGGCTCCATCCGCGCCAGCAATGTTCAAGCGCTGTTGCAACTGAAAGAGGCAGCAAACCGCCCTTTTCGGTCGAGCGCGCCCCTAGACCCGATTCCTGTCCCGGTCAAGGGGTGGGCAATATTGTTGCGCCGGTCCGGGCGGGCTATCGGTCGGCGATGCCCGCCGTCCGCCACATCAGCTTTGCCCCCCACGTCGCGCCCGACACGCGGCTGCTGATCCTGGGCAGCCTGCCGGGGGCGCGATCGCTCGCCGAGCGGCAATATTATGCGCACCCGACGAACCAGTTCTGGCGCCTGCTCGGCGAGGTTGTCGATCGGCCGCTCGCGGTCCTGCCGTATGAGGACAGGCTGAAGACGCTGCGCGAAGCGAGGATCGGGCTGTGGGACGTGATCCGCAGCGCCGAGCGGCACACGAGCAGCGACGCGCTGATCCGCGACGCCGAAGCGCACGACCTCGCGGCGCTCATCGCCGGCCTGCCCGATTTGCGCATGATTGCGTTCAACGGCGGCAAGGCCGCCGCGATCGGCCGCAAGCAGCTGCCGCCGTCCGGCGGAATGACCATCATCGACCTGCCGTCGAGCAGTGCCGCGCACACGATCGGCTTCGCAGCGAAACTCGAAAAATGGCTGAAGCTGAAAACCGCACTCGAAACTTGAAACGTCGTCATTGCGAGCGGAGCGAAGCAATCCAGAGCGGTTTACGCCTACCCTGGATTGCCGCGTCGCTTCGCTCCTCGCAATGACGAGATTGCCGGATCAGTCGACCACCGTCCCGCGCGCCATCACGAAATCGACCTTCTTCAGCACGCGCACATCGGCGAGCGGATCGCTCGCCACCGCGATGATGTCGGCGCTCTTGCCCGACGCGATGGTACCGATCTCGTTCGACAGGCCCAGCAGGTCGGCGGCATTGACCGTCGCCGCCTGCAGCGCCGCGGTCGGCGTCATGCCATGCTCGATCAGCAGCTCGAATTCGTCGGCGTTGCGGCCATGCTTCGAGACGCCGGCATCGGTGCCGAAGGCGATGCGCACCCCGCGCGGGACCAGCTTCTCGAGGCTCTGGCCGGTGATCCCGATCCGCCACTGGATCTTCGCAAGCACGTCGGGCTCATAGGCATTCGCGTTCGCAGCGATACGTTCCTTGTAGCCATTCACCGTCGACAGCGTCGGGACATAATAGGCTTTCGATTTGGCCCACGCCGCGATCGTCGCCTCGTCGAGGATCGTGCCATGCTCGACCGAATCGACCCCGGCGGCCAGCGCCAGGCGGATGCCGTCGGCGCCATGCGCGTGGACCGCGACCTTCTTGCCGAACATATGCGCCGTGTCGACGATCGCCTGCGCCTCGTCGTCGAACATCTGCTTGCCGAGGCCCGCCCCAATTCGGCTGTTGACCCCGCCTGTGGAAGCGAATTTGATCACATCGGCGCCGCGGCCGATCTGCAGCCGCACCGCGCGGCGGCAATCGTCGGCGCCGTTGCAGGTGTTGCCCGCACCGGTGAAGAAGGGCCGGAGTTCGTCGCGATAACCGAGCGAGCCGTCCATATGCCCCGCGCTGCCCGAGATGCTGGCGCCCGCATCGACGATGCGCGGTCCCTGCACCTTGCCCGCCGCGATGGCGTCGCGCAGCGCCAGGGTGGCGCCGTCGCCGTCGCCGAGGTTCCGCACCGTGGTGAAGCCCGCGCGCAGTGTCTTCATCCCGTTTGCCTCGGCGTTGAACGCCTGCGCCGCCGGGCTCAGCGTCACATCCTCGAGCTGCCCCGCGATCCCCCCGGCGTCACTCGTCAGATGGACATGGCTGTCGATCAGGCCGGGGAGGACATATTTGTCCTTGAGGTCGATCAGCGTCGCGCCAGGTTCGGCGGGTTGATAGCCGTCGGCAACGGCGATGATCCGCCCGTTCTCGACGACGATCGTCGAAGCGCCCCGCGCGGGCTTGCCGGGTTCGGCGAGCAGATGGCCGGCGTGGATCACCGTGCGCGATGCCGTCTGCGCGGCGGCAGGCGAGGCGATCATCGCCCCGGCCAGAAGAAGCGGGAGGAAGTTTGTCGGTTTCATGGTGCATCCCCTGTTCGTATACGATGCGCGTTAAAGCCGATTGCGGCAGGGGCGTAAAGCGCGCAGCTTGCCCGGGCCGGACGCAGCCAGTAAGCGCCACGGCATGACGCCGCGCCTCGACCATATCGACAGCTGGATCTTCGATCTCGACAACACGCTCTATGCGCCGTCGGCGAAGCTGTTCGACCTGATCGACGCGCGCATGGGCGCCTTCATCATGCGGCTGCTGAACGTCGACGCGGTCGAGGCGCGGCGGGTGCAGAAGCAATATTTCCACGACCATGGCACGACGATGGCGGGGCTGATGCGGCACCATGGCGTCGACCCCGAGGATTTTCTGGTCGACGTCCACAACATCGCGCTCGACCGGCTGACGGTCGACGCGCGGCTGCGCGCCGGGCTCGAGCGCCTGCCCGGCCGCAAGCTGGTCTTCACCAACGCCGATGCCGACTATGCGGCGCGCGTGCTGAAGGCGCGCGGGATCGCCGACCTGTTCGACGGCATCTGCGACATCAGGATCACGCGCTATGTCCCGAAGCCCGATGCGGGGGCCTATGCCGCGATGGTGACACACCTCGGCGTCGATCCCGCAAAGAGCCTGTTCGTCGAGGATATGGCGCGCAACCTGACCCCGGCGAAAGCACTCGGGATGACGACCGTCTGGCTGGACAACGGCAGCGAAAGCGGCCATCGGGACCACCTGCCGGACCACGTCGATTTCCACGTCAACGATATCGCCGACTGGCTCGATTCACTGCCTTTACCTTGGGGAATTTCATGACCACCGACCTGCAGAGCACGATCGAAGCCGCCTGGGACGCGCGCGACACGCTGGGTCTGACGACGCAGGGCGCGGTGCGCGACGCCGTCGAAAGTGCGCTCGCCGGGCTCGACGACGGCAGCTACCGCGTCGCCGAACGCGACGCGGGCGGGACGTGGCAGGTCAACCAGTGGCTCAAGAAGGCGGTGCTGCTGTCGTTCCGCCTCAACGACATGGAACTCATCGAAGGCGGTCCCGGCGGCGCGACCTGGTGGGACAAGGTGCCGTCGAAATTCGCCGGCTGGGGCGAGAACCGTTTCCGCGACGCGGGCTTCCGCGCCGTCCCCGGCTCGATCGTCCGCCGCGGCGCCTATATCAGCAAGGGCGCGGTGCTGATGCCGAGCTTCGTCAATATCGGCGCCTGGGTCGGCGAAGGGTCGATGGTCGATGCCTGGGCCACCGTCGGCAGCTGCGCACAGATCGGCGCCAACGTCCATCTGTCGGGCGGCGCGGGGATCGGCGGCGTGCTCGAACCGCTGCAGGCCGGGCCCGTGGTGATCGAGGACGGCGCCTTCATCGGCGCGCGCGCCGAGGTCGCCGAGGGGGTGATCGTGCGCGAAGGCGCGGTGCTGTCGATGGGCGTCTACCTCGGCGCATCGACCAAGATCGTCGACCGCGCGACGGGCGAGGTCTTTATCGGCGAAGTCCCGCCCTATGCCGTCGTCGTTCCCGGCGCGATGCCGGGCAAGCCGCTGCCCGACGGCAGCCCGGGCCCGTCGCTCTACTGCGCGGTGATCGTCAAGCGCGTCGATGCGAAGACACGCGCGAAGACCGGGATCAACGAGCTGCTCCGCGACTGATCGCGGCGGGCGACAGGCAGGGGACGTCGGCGGCGGTCCAGTCGATGTCGTAGGTGGCGGGCACCAACTTGCGCGCCGGGCTCGGCACGACATCGCCGAGCGGTTCATAGAAAATCCAGCCCTTGCTGTTGTCGAAGGCCGCGATCCGCCCATTGTCCAGCCGCGCCCTGGCCGCCGCTACCTCTATGCTGTCGACGCGAAAGCCACGGATCATGCGGATAGAACCATCGCGAATGTCGAACGCGCGATAGTAATTCTGGCCGAAGATCTCTGTGTCAAAGCCCGATTTGTAGGTCCAGTTTTCGGCTTT
>NZ_DASWTD010000021.1:0-3860 GCF_036402335.1 Sphingopyxis sp.
CGCCTATCCGACGCGCCTCGGCCTGCTCGACCGCAAGGCGATGAGGGGCACCGCCGCGGCGATGCTCACGCGTCTCGGCGAGGATATCGACCCCGATACGCGCGTCGGCGCGCTGTCGATCGGCAAGCGCCAGATGGTCGAGATCGGCAAGGCACTGCTCCGCGACGCGCGCATCATCGCCTTCGACGAGCCGACCAGTTCGCTCAGCGCGCGCGAGACCGAAACGCTCAAGCGCATCATCGCCGAGCTTCGCGCCGACGGGCGCGCCATCCTCTACGTCAGCCACCGGATGGAGGAAGTGTTCGAGATTTGCGACAGCGTCACCGTGCTGCGCGATGGTCGTCACGTCGCCGACTTTCCCGACATGGCTGCGCTGACGCAGGACATGCTGATCCAGGCGATGGCCGGGCGCACGATCGCCGACATTTATGACTATCGCCCGCGCGGGCACGGCCCGGTCAGCGTAGCGATCGACGGCGTCACCGGCCCCGGCGTGCGCGAGCCGGTGAGCTTCGAGGTGCGCAGCGGCGAAATCCTCGGGCTGTTCGGGCTCGTCGGCGCGGGCCGGTCCGAACTGATGAAATTGCTCTATGGCGCCGAGCCGCTCGCATCGGGCAGCATCCGCTTCGACGGGGTGCCGTTCCGCGCGCGCGATCCGCGCTTCGCGATCGCCGCAGGCCTCGCGCTCTGCCCCGAAGACCGCAAGGCCGAAGGGATCGTCCCGCTCGCCGCGGTCGCCGAAAATATCAGCCTCGCGCGCCGCAACCTGCGGGGCCGCAAGGGGCCGTTCGTCGATCGCGGCGGCGAAGCGCAGCAGGCGCAGGATCTGATCGCGCTGATGCGCGTCAAGACCGCATCGCCGGGTACCGCCATCGCGACGCTGTCGGGCGGCAACCAGCAAAAGGCGATCATCGCGCGCTGGCTCGCCGCCGATGCGCGCATCCTGCTGATGGACGAGCCGACGCGCGGCATCGACGTCGGCGCGCGCAGCGAAATCTACGCCCATATCTATCGCCTCGCCGGGGAAGGCCGCACGATCCTCTTCGCCTCGTCCGACATGCCCGAGGTGATGGGCGTCGCAGACCGCATCGTCGTGATGCGCGAAGGCGGCGTTGCCGGAATTCTCACCCGCGACGAAGCGACCCCCGAACGCCTGCTGCGCCTCGCGCTACCCGACGCCGCCGCGCGTCCGAACCCGGCCCTTTAGGAAATGACCATGAGCCCCAAAACCAGCCCCATCGGCCGCGCCGGCGCCTTCGCCCCTCTGCTGATCTTCATCCTCCTCTTCGCCGGGCTTTCGATCCTCGTTCCCGACTTTTTCGGAATCCGGAACATGCGCGGGCTGATCCTGTCGGTGACGCTCGTCGGCACGATCGCGACGACGATGATGCTCGTCCTCGCACTGCGCGAGGTCGACCTGTCGGTCGGATCGATCACCGCGCTGTCCGGCGTCGTGTGCGCGGTGACGATCAGCAGCAGCGGCAGCGTCGCGCTCGGCGTCGCCGCAGGGCTCGCGGCGGGATTGTTCATCGGTCTCGCCAACGGCCTGATCGTCGCCAAGCTCAAGGTCAATTCGCTGATCGTCACGCTCGCGATGATGGAGATCGTGCGCGGCCTCGCTTTCCTCGCATCGGGCGGCGAAGCGGTATCGATCCCTGCCGAGCGCTTCTACGAGCTCGGGTCGGGCACCTTCCTCGGCATCAACTACCCGATCTGGATCATGTTCCTCTGCTTCGCGCTGTTCGGCGTCATCCTCAACCGCACCGTCTTTGGGCGCAACATCCTCGCGATTGGCGGCAATCCGGAGGCCGCGCGGCTGGCCGGGGTTCCGGTCGACCGGGTGCGCATCGCGGTCTTCGCGCTGCAGGGGCTGATCGCCGGGCTCGCCGGCATCGTCCTCGCCGCGCGCATCACCAGCGGCCAGCCGAACACCAGCCTCGGTCTCGAACTCGCGGTCATTTCGGCGTGCGTTCTCGGCGGCGTCTCGCTCGCCGGCGGCGTCGGGACGATCACCGGCGTGATCATCGGCGTCTTCATCATGGGGGCGGCGCAAAATGCACTCAACCTGCTCGATGTCCCGACTTTCTACCAATATGTCGTGCGCGGCGGGATCCTGCTCGCGGCGGTCATCTTCGACCGGCTGCGCCAGACCGGTCGCCTCGGCCTGTCCGCCTTCGCGCGGCCCGCGCGCGCTCCCTCTCTGACCAAGGAAACGACCACCGCATGAGTTCAATCGCAAATATCGAATGGTTCCTCGTCCCGCCGCGCTGGCTGTTCGTACGGGTCGAAACCGACGACGGCATCACCGGCTGGGGCGAAGCCTCGCTCGAAGGTCATGCCGAAGCCGTCGCGGGCGCGCTCGACGCCGCACGCGACCGGCTGATCGGGCATGACGCCGACCGGATCGAGGATGCCTGGCAGACCTGCTACCGCCTCGGCTTCTATCGCGGCGGCCCAGTGTTCATGTCGGCGATTTCGGGCATCGACCAGGCGCTGTGGGACATCAAGGGGAAGCGCCTCGGCGTACCGGTGTGGCAGTTGCTCGGCGGCAAGCTGCGCGATCGTGTCGACGTCTATGCGTGGATCGGCGGCGACCGGCCGGGCGACGTCGCCGACGCGTCGGCGGCGCGGCGCGAACAGGGCTTCCGCGCGGTCAAGATGAACGCCACCGAGGCGATCGGCTGGCTCGACAGCCCCGACAGCCTCAAGGAACCGGTCGAACGCCTCCGCCTCGTGCGCGAGACGGGGATCGACGCCGGGCTCGATTTCCACGGCCGCGTCCACAAACCGATGGCGCGCCAGCTGATCCACGCGCTCGAACCCTATGGCCCGCTCTTCGTCGAGGAGCCGCTGACCTCCGAACATCCCGAAGCGATCGCGCAGCTCGCGGCGCAAACGCACGTCCCCCTCGCCTTCGGCGAACGGCTCTACACGCGTTGGGATTTCAAGCGCCTGTTCGAACTCGGCGCGGTCGACATCATCCAGCCCGATCTCAGCCACGCGGGCGGCATCTCCGAAGTGCGCCGTATCGCCGCGATGGCCGAAACCTATGACGTCGCGGTCGCCCCGCATTGCCCGCTCGGCCCGCTCGCGCTCGCGGCGTGCATGCAGATCGCGGTGTCGACGCCCAATTTCATCATCCAGGAAATGTCGCTCGGCATCCACTACAACACGATCGATGCCGACCTCGGCACCTATCTGGCGGACCCGGGCGTCTTCGCGGTAGAAGGCGGCAGCGTCGCCGCGCTGACCGGCCCCGGCCTCGGCGTCGAAATCGACGAGGAAAAGGTCCGCCGCGTGGCGCGCGATCCGCACCGCTGGCGCAATCCGG
This sequence comes from Sphingopyxis sp., assembly GCF_036402335.1. Lineage (GTDB taxonomy): Bacteria > Pseudomonadota > Alphaproteobacteria > Sphingomonadales > Sphingomonadaceae > Sphingopyxis. The sequence goes on from NZ_DASWTD010000021.1 coordinate 3,332, forward strand.
TATGGCGCGGTGCCGACGGGAGCCTGCGCGAATGGTAAGTGCAAAGCGGTTTGCGAACAAGACGGTCGTCATCACGGGCGCGCTCGGCGGCATCGGCGCCGCGACCGCGCGCATCTTTGCCGAAGGCGGCGCGCGGCTGCTGCTCGTCGATCTCGCGGCCGAGGGCGGAGACGCCGCGCCGCTGCTCGATGCCGGCGCCGAAAAAATCACCTATGCGTCGTGCGATGTCTCCGACGAGGACGCCGTCGCGGCGGTCGCGGCGCGCGCGGCCGACGAGTTCGGCGGCTTCGACCGGCTCGTCAACATCGCCGGGGCGATGATCTACAAGCCGATCGCCGAGCTGACCGGCGCCGACTGGAACCGCATCCTTGGCATCAACCTGCTGGGCGCCGCCTTTTTCACTCGCCACGCGCTACGCATGATGCCGGGCGGCGGGGCGATCGTGAATGTCGCCTCGATCCACGCCCGCCAGACCTCGCCGCTTGTCGCGCCCTATGCCGCTGCGAAGGCCGCGCTGTGCAGCCTGACG
>NZ_DASWTD010000022.1:0-7077 GCF_036402335.1 Sphingopyxis sp.
GTGCGCTGCGGCCTGTGCGGCAAAGCTCGATCCCGCCCGGTTTCGCGTGCGACTTGTCGAATCCGAAGAGATTGGCACTGTCGGCGTCGGCGAAGCCACGCTGCCGCAAATGAAGGATTTCAACGACTTCCTCGGGCTCGACGAAGTCGAGTTCATGAAGGCGACGCAGGCGACCTTCAAGCTGGGGATCGAGTTCGTCAACTGGGGTCGCGCGGGCGATCGCTATGTCCACCCGTTCGGTACCTATGGGCGCCCGATCGGCGAGGCCGATTTCTTCAGCTACTGGATCCGCGCGCATCTTGCCGGAACCGCGGCGCCGCTGTCGGATTATTGCTTCCCGATCGTCACCGCGCTGCAGAACCGCTTCATGCTGCCGAACGGCGATGCGAACGACGTGCGCAATGCCTTTGCCTATGCCTATCAATTCGACGCCTTCCTCTACGCTCGATACCTGCGGCAATGGGCCGAAGCGCGCGGGATCGAGCGCGTCGAGGGCCGCATCGTCGAGGTCGAGCAGGATAGCGAGACCGGTGACATCGCCGCGGTAAAGCTGGCCTCGGGCGTGCGCATCGCGGGTGACCTGTTCGTCGATTGTTCGGGCTTTCGCGGGCTGCTGATGGCGCAGACGCTGGGGGTGGGGATCGAGGACTGGTCGCACTGGCTGCCGTGCGACAGCGCCGCGGCGGTGCCATCGGCACGCTCGGCGGATTTCCATCCCTATACGCGATCGACGCGGCGCAAGGCGGGGTGGCAGTGGCGCATCCCGCTCCAGCACCGCACCGGCAACGGCTATGTCTATTCGAGCGGTGATATTTCGGACGACGAAGCGGCGACGACCCTGCTCGCCAACCTCGACGGCGAGGCGATGGCCGAACCGCGCGTGCTGCGTTTCAAGGCGTGCAAGCGCGAGAAGGCCTGGGCGCATAATTGCGTCGCGATGGGGCTGGCGAGCGGGTTCCTCGAGCCGCTCGAATCGACGAGCATCTATCTCGTCCAGATGGCGATCATGCACATGCTGACGCTGTTGCCGGCGGGGCCCCGGATCGACCCGGCGCTGCCAGCCGAACTCAACCGCGTGATGGACATCGAATATGACCGCATCCGTGACTTCCTGATCCTCCACTATGTCGCCAACGAAGCCGATGCGCCGCTCTGGGAGCGTGTCACGACGATGGAGGTGCCCGATACGCTGGCGGGCAAGATCGACCGCTTTCGCCATCGCGGGCATGTTCAGGCCTATCGCGACGGGCTGTTCGGCCCGCCGAGCTGGCAGGCGGTGTTCGTCGGGCAGGGGATCGAGCCGCTCGCCGCCGACCGGCTCGCCGACGTGCTCCCCGCCGCGACGGTCGACGAGCGATTGCGGAATCTCGCGGCGACGATCGCCGACGCTGCGGTGACCGCGCCGTCGCACGCCGATTTCATCGCCCGTTATTGCCCGGCGCCGGTGCCGTGACGAACGCGGTGCAGCAGGTCGTCGTTTATGGCGGCGGCGTCGCCGCAGCGATGGCGGCGCTCGCTGTCAGCCGCGCCTTCGCGCGGCTCGGCACCGATGTCGTCTGGGTCGACACCGGCGAGGGGCCCGCTCAGCACGCCGCGCTGATCGCGCCGCCCGACCTTGCGACCTTCCACCGCCTGCTCGGTATCGACGAAGCCGCCCTGATTGCCGGCGCCGCCGCGACGATCAACATGGGGCAGCAATTCGCTGGCTGGTCGGGCGGAGAAAAAGCCTTCCTCCACGCCTATGGCGACGCGGGCAGCGCCTTCGCGTCGCTGCCCTTCGTCCAGCACTGGACGCGCGCGCGGCAGGCGGGTCTCGGTGTCGGGCTCGAGGATTTCAGCCTCGCCGCCGCCGCCGCGAAGCAGGGGCGCACCGGCGCGCCGCGCGACCCGGCATCGCGGCAGGCGGTCAAACAGGGATGGCATCTCGACGCTGTCGGCTATTCGCGGCTGCTCCGCGCGGCGTGCGAGCGCAGCGACGTCCGCATCGTTTCGGGCGAAAAGGCTGTTGTCCGCGCAAATGGCGAAAGGCTCGAGCGGATCGACCTCGCGGGCGGCGAACAGCTGGGCGCCGACCTGTTCGTCGACGCGGACGGCGCGCTGATCGCGGCGCTCGATCCCGATGGCGCGGCGGCGTGCCCCGGCTTTTGCGACCGGCTAATCCGCGGATCGTCGCCCGCTTTCGACCCGCTACCGCTCTACAGCCGCATCGCCGCGCATCCGGCCGGGTGGCTCACGATGATCCCGCTGTCGGATCGGACCGCGATCGAATTCGCATACGACAGTCGCCGCCTGCCCGACGCCGATGCGCCGGCGGCGCTGGCGGCAGCGCTCGGTCGTCCGGTCGACGCGGGTTCGCCGGCCCCGCTTGCCGCCGCCGCCCGGCCGCACCCATGGGACGGCAATGTCGTCGCGGTCGGGCCGGCAGCGGGGGCGGCGCCCGCGCTCGACGGCGCTGAATTGCTGCTGCTCCAGCTCGCGATCGCACAGCTCGTCCTGCTCTGGCCGATCGACCGCGGCGCGATGCCCGAAGCCGATATCTATAATGAGGAAATCGCAGGCACCTGGGCGCGTGTCACCGACTTTACCGCGCAACATTTCCGCCTCAACGCGCGGGTCGGCGAGTCCTTTTGGGACGACGCCCGCGTCGCGCCGGTTTCGGCCGAGCTCGCATCGAAGATCGACCTGTTCGCCGCGCGCGGCATGTTCGCGCATTTCAATCACGAGGCGCATGTCGAGGACAGCTGGGCGCTCGTCATGGCGGGTCATGGCATCACGCCGCGCAGCTTCGACCCGCAGGCGTTCCTCGTCGAGGATCAGGCGCTGATGACCGAATTCCAGCGCCAGCTCCGCGCTGTCGCGACCGACGTCAGCGCCATGGACACCCACGCCGCGGCGCTCCGGCGGATGCGCGGATGAGCGCGCGTCAGCGCCCCGTCCGGCGCATCGTCATCGTCGGTGGCGGATCCGCGGGCTGGATGACGGCGGCGGCATTCGGCCGCGCGCTTTCGGGGCAATCGCACACGATCACCCTCATCGAGTCCGAAGCGATCGGCACTGTCGGGGTCGGCGAGGCGACCGTGCCGCCGATCCACGAATTCAACCGCTATCTGCGGATCGACCAGGCCGAATTTCTTCGCGCGACGCACGGAACGATCAAGCTTGGCATCCAGTTCGACGGATGGGGCGGGGCGGGGCACCGCTATTTCCATCCCTTCGGCTATCTCGGCGTCGAAATGGCGGGGATTCATTTCCATCATTATTGGCTGCGGCATATCGCGGCGGGTGGCGACCCCGATCATGCCCCCTACAATCTCGAGACGCTCGCGGCGCGCGAAAGCCGGTTCGCACCGATGACGCGCCACGGGCCGGTTCATCACGCGGTGCAGTTCGACGCCGCCGCCTATGCCCGCTACCTGCGCCGCTATGCCGAGGACAAGGGTGTCGTGCGGGTCGAGGGCAAGGTCGCCGACGTCCGGCTCGATCCCGAGGACGGCTTCATCGCCGCGATCGCCCTGGACGACGGCCGCCTGGTCGAAGGCGACCTGTTCGTCGATTGCTCGGGCTTTCGCGGCCTGCTGATCGAGGGCGCGCTCCGGACCGGCTATACCGAATGGAACCACTGGCTGCCGTGCGACAGCGCGGTCGCGATGCCATGCGAAAATGAAGGCGACCTCTCGCCCTTCACCCGATCGACGGTGCGCGAAGCGGGGTGGCAATGGCGTATCCCGCTCCAGCACCGAACTGGCAACGGCTATGTCTATTCGAGTGCGCATCTGGGGCACGACGAGGCCGAGGCACTGCTGCGTTCGCGGCTCCCGGGTGCACCGCTCGCCGACGCCAACCGGCTGCGCTTTACCGCCGGGCACCGCAAGGCGATCTGGAACCGCAATTGCGTCGCGATCGGGCTCGCGGGCGGCTTTCTCGAGCCACTGGAATCGACCTCGATCCACCTGATCCAGACGGCGATCGTCCGGCTGCTCGCGCTGTTGCCGCGCGACGCGATCGACCCGAATGTGGTGGCGCGTTTCAACCGCGATGCGCTGCGCGAATATGAGGTGATCCGCGATTTCGTGATCGCGCATTATGCGCTGGCGGGCCGCGACGACACGGACTTCTGGCGCGATGTTGCCGCGGCGGGCATGCCGGACAGCCTTGCGGAACGGATCGAGGCGTTTCGCGCCACGGGCAATATCCTGTTCGAACCGGGCGACCTGTTCGGGCCGACGAACTGGTATGCGGTGCTGACCGGGCAGGGGGTGCGCCCGCAAAGCTGGCATCCGATCGCCGACGGCCTCTCCGACGCGGAGCTGGCGTCACGCCTCGCGATCTTGCGCAGGCGCATCGCCGAACAGCTCGCCGAGCTGCCCCCGCACGTCGAATTTCTGCGAAGCCTAGCCGTTTAGCTCCGCGACGACGTCATAGGCGTCGCCGCGATAGAAGCTCTGGGTGAACTCGGCGGTCCGCCCGTCGGACAGGAAGCCGCGCCGCTCGATGAACAGCCCGGGCATTCCTGCCTCGATGCCCAGGATTTCGGCCTGTTCGGCGGTAAAGGCGACCGCGCGCAGCCGCTGGAGCGCGCGCACCGGCAAATGACCCGCAGCCTCGAGCGCTTCATAGAGCGACGCGCCGACGGCTTCGACCGACGGCAGGCAATAAGCGGGGATCGTCGCATATTCGAGCGCCATCGATGTGTCGTCGGCGTATCGGATGCGGTGAAAGCGATAGACGAGCGAGCCTGGCGACAGGCCGAGCGACAAGGCCTCCTCGGGGGTCACGGCCCCCGCCGTTTTGCTCACCCACTCGCTGTACGGCCGCCGCCCGCGCGACTTCATGTCTTCCGAAAAGGACGTGAGCTTTGAAAAGCTTTTCTCGACCCGCGGACGCGTCACGAAGGTGCCCGCACCGCGTCGCCGTGTGACGATCCCGTCGGCGACCAGCCCGTCGATGGCCTTGCGCACGGTGATGCGCGACACGTCGAATTCCTCGGCCAGGTCGCGCTCGGTGGGGATCGCCTCATCGGCCTTTACGACCTGCCCGTCGATCGCGTCGCGCAGGATTTTCTGCAACTGCAGGTAAAGCGGTGTCGGGTCGTCCTTCTGGAGCGGACCCACGCGTTCGATCAATGACAAGGACGATGCTCCACACGATTGCCCCGGCCCAGCCGGTCGACAGGACCAGCCTTAGCGCAGCATGTGTTGCATTGGTATCCTCTCCGTCAAACTTAGTTGCGATCATTCGCGCAAAAGACCGCGGCCGATCGCCTTGGTCAGCGCATGATCGGGGCTGTCCTGCGACAATTCCCATACCATCACGCCGCCCCCCTTTTCTGCGGCAAGGCGCGCCTTCCTTTCGATCGTCGCGGGGCTGTTGTGCGTGATATAGCGGCAACCGCCACACAGATTGCCGATCACATCGGCTTTGGTCGCATTCATGCCATGCGCGATGGAAAGGTCGCGATAGGACCAATTCGCCTTCTCGCCGCCGAATCCATAGCCGTAGAAGGGCACGCCGAGGACGAGTCGGTCGCGCGCCACGCCGCGCGCGAGCCACAGGTCGAGATCGCGTTCGGCCATTGCGTAGCTGCTGTGCTCGGTCCCCGCCTGACCCCAACCCGGCCCGATGGCATCATAGGACATGACGTTCACAAGGTCGAACCAGGGGATCGAACTTACGGGGATCATCCCGCCTTCATAAGAGGCGGTGGCGCAGGTCAGCAGCTTGCCGCGCGCCTTCATGGCTTCGGACAGCGCCGCGATGAACGGCGTATAGTCCCCCGCGCGGTCGATCTCGGTGAGCAACTGCCCTTCGATATCGATATCGACGCCATCGAGGCCGAGCGTATCGGCAAGTTCGACGAGCGCCGCGATCGTCGCTGCGCGCCGTTCGGGGCCGAGCAGCACCTTCCAGTCGCCCGAGCAGCCGGGGATCACGCCGCCCGCGGTCGAGATCAGCACCTTTGCGCCGCTCGCCTGCAATCGCCGGACCATCCCCCGCAGCGCCTCGACCGACAGGTTGGCGCCGGTCTCGTCGCCCATGCATGTCATTCGCCCCTCGCGGGTGAATTTCCCGTCCGTGTCGGGGTTGGCAAAGGACAGGTTGTAATGGGTGAAGGCGGACAGGTCGGTGCGTTCGATCGACAAGTCGAGCCCCTTGAACGCCGCGAGATAGCCGACCACAACCGGGCGTCGCTGCTGTGCAGAAGCAGTGGCGGTGGTTGACAATACTAATATGAAACCAATCAGGATCGATACGATGAGTTGCAAAGCACGAATATTCGCCATTTTGCCATTTATCCTTCCAATTCCGCCGAATCCGAAAGGCGTTGACCCGCCCGCGACTACATGACAAATTAGATACAAATTGTCGAGCGGGAGAAAAGGCGTGCAGGCTGCAGGGTGGATCACTATGGCAATGGTGGCGCTGGCCGCGCCGCAGGCGCTCGCGGCCGAGGCGCCCTCGCAGGCGTCGCTCGACCGCTTCGCGGACACGCTCGGCTACCGGCTCACGATGGTCGACAATCGCCCCGCCTGTCCGACGGGCATCGACGCCTGCTTCCTGTCGACGATCACGCTGACCTTGCCCGAAACATTGCCGGCCGACATGCCAACCAAGGGGCTGTCGCTCTATTTCAGCTTCGTCAATCGTCTGCCGCTCGTCGAAAGCGACATCTTCACCCATCGTCTGATCAACGGCGACGTCCAGCAACTGACGCTGAAGCCCGGCGCGACGCTGCGTCCCGGCGCGAAGCACGAGATCAGGCTCTGGGGCGTGGGCTCGAACTTCTCGAAGGCGTTCGGCATGCCCAACGCCTATCTGGTCGCTGACGGGCTGAAGCCGCGCGTCATCGCCGCGACGCGCGCGGCGATCGACCCCGAGACCGGACTCGAAATCCTGCCTTTCGTGGCGCCGATGACCGACGAGGCAAGGCTCGCGGCCAAGATCAGCGACCCGGCCGAAGCTCTGTACCGCCTTTGCCGGCTTCGGCAGGATGATGATCCCCATCGCTTCAGGCGCCAACCGGTCAGCCTGCAATTCGAAAGCCCGCCCGGCGGTGAGCCAGCGCGTCTTGTCGGCGTC
>NZ_DASWTD010000023.1:0-2584 GCF_036402335.1 Sphingopyxis sp.
AGATGGGGATACGGCCCTTGAGTCGCTGGCCGCCGCGAATGACGATTTGATCCATCGGCTGTCTTTAGCGCATGCGCGAAGTCGCGCAAGCGGACTAGCTATGCGGGCGGCGCCGACCGCCTTCGTCCCCGGACGATCCGCTGCGAATCGCGGAACAACAAGATTCAGCGTTGCAACGTGCGCACCGGGAATCGCGTCGACCTGCAACGGGTGATCGGCGGGCGCTGTTCGAAGGGGCGCGACTGGGGCTTTACCGCGACGCAGATCTGGGTGTCGGGAGGCTGCCGCGCCGAATTCGCCTATGGCTATCGCAATGGTGGCGGCTATCCGACGCCGCTGCCGCAACCGGTCCGTGACTTTGCGGGCACGATGAACTGCGAATCGTGGCAGTATAAATATCAGCAGTGCAATGTCCGGACGAACGATCGCGTCGAACTGACGCGCAAGATCGCGGGCAAATGCAACGCCGGGCGCCAATGGGGTTACACGAGCAACTATATCTGGGTCGACAAGGGCTGCCGCGCCGAATTCGGCTATGGCTATCGCAATGTGCGCCCGCCCGAGAAGGACAAAGACAAGGGGCCGAGCACCGGGCTGATCATTGGCGGCATCGTCGTCGCGGGCGGGCTGCTCGCGCTGCTCGCGAGTGGCAAGAAAAAGAAGACCGACGACGCAGCCCCCGAAAGCGGCAGCGGCAGCGAAACGACCTATCCCGCAGGTCCTCCGGCAACGCTCAGCGCCAATCTCTCCGCGCTGCCGAGCGCATCGCGGCCGTCGGTGCAGAATTGCATGAACGACGCGGCGCGCCAGATCGGGGTAACCGGGGGAACGCGGTTGTCCTATGACAAGCTGATCTCGCTCGAGCAGGGCAATGGCGGCTGGCGAATCCGCGCGACGATGACCGCGACCTATCCCGACGGCGCGAAGCAGGTCGAGATGTATTGCCGCGCGACGCCGAGCGATATCATCCAGCTCGACTTCGCTTAAGGCACGAAGGGGCTTTCGCTGTCTCGCCGTCCCGGCGTAAGCCGGGATGACACTTTCGGGGCGAAGCGGAGCGCAGCAGAATGACGAAGGAAGGCGGGCCGGCTGCGGCAATCTGGTCGCGGGCCTATCCGCTGCTGACGGTCACGGCGCTGTTCTGGGCCGGGAATTCGATCGTCGGGCGCGCGGCGCGCGATCTGGTGCCGCCCGCCGCCTTGTCCTTCTGGCGTTGGACCCTCGCGCTCGCTTTGCTGCTGCCGCTCGCATGGCCGCACCTCAGGCGCGACTGGCCGGTGCTGCGGGCAAATTGGACGATCGTCGCGCTGCTCGGCGCGCTGGCGATCGGGTCGTTCAACATCCTGCTCTACACCGGCTTGCAAAGCACGACAGCGCTCAACTCGATGCTGATCCAGTCGGCGCTGCCGGCGCTGGTCCTCGTCGTCGGGGCGTTGGTGATGGGCGACCGTACCAGCCTGCGCCAGATTGCGGGGGTGCTGATCTCGCTCGCCGGCGTGCTTGCGATCATCGCGCGCGGCGATCCCGCGATGCTATGGGGTTTGCGGCTCAATATCGGCGACGCGATCATCGGTGGGGCGGTGCTGCTCTGGGCGCTCTATTCGGTGCTGCTCCGTCGCCGGCCCGCGGTACATCCCCTGAGCTTCCTCGCGGCGTCGATGGTCGTGGGCATCGCGGTCATCGTGCCCTTTTACGTGCACGAACTCTGGGCAGGGCGGCTGATCGTTCCGGCAACCGGAAGCGCGCTGGCGATCGCCTATGTTGCGATCTTCCCGTCGTTCCTTGCCTATCTCTTTTTCAATCGCGGGGTCGAACTAATCGGGTCGGCGGCGACCGGGCAATATATGAATGTGATGCCGCTGATGGGCGCGGGGCTCGCGATGCTGTTCCTCGGCGAGGTGTTGCACCTGTTCCACGTCGCCGGGCTGGCGCTCATCGTCATCGGGATATTGGTCGCGGGGCGTCCCGAACCCGCGGCGCAGGCTTAGGCGAGTGCCTCTTCTACCTGCGCGAGGCGATCCTTGCCGAAGAACATGTCGTCACCGACGAAGAAGGTCGGGATACCGAACGCGCCGCGCGCCACAGCAGCTTCGGTGTTTTGGACAAGCTTCGCCTTGATCCCGGGGTCCTGCGTCCGCGCGAGCAGTGCAGGGCCGTCGAAACCGTTCGCCGAAAGGAAGGTTGCGATTACCTCGGGATCGTCCATCTTGAGGCCTTCCTCCCACATCGCGCGGTTCACCGCGTCGACATAGTCGTCGAGATTGCCTTCGTCGTCGGCGACGATCGCGCCGCGCATGATCGTCAGCGTATTGACGGGGAAATGCCGGTTGATGCGGAATTTGACGAGGCCGTGCTTTTCGATGAAGCGCCGCATTTCGAGATTTTCGTACGCGAGCTTGGCGGGCGCCTCGGCATATTGGATCATCGGCGCCTTGTTGCCCGTCGCCTTGAAGATGCCGCCGAGCAGGCAGGGGGTGATGATCAGGTCGGCGCCGGTGCGGTCGAGCAGCTCGGGCAGCGCCTTCATGCACAGATAGGCGTTGGGACTGCCGAAGTCGAAGATCAGTTCGAGGGTCTTGCTCAC
>NZ_DASWTD010000024.1:0-4889 GCF_036402335.1 Sphingopyxis sp.
TATCCGCTATCTTTCGATGCTCTATGGCATCGTGTTTTTGAGCCACCAGATCGGCAGCTTTTTCGGCGCGTGGATGGCGGGGCTGATTTTCGACTCTACCGGCAGCTATAATATCGCTTGGGGCTTCACGATCGCGCTCGGGCTGTTCGCAGGGCTCGTCCACCTGCCGATCGCCGATGCGCCGGTCAAACGGCCGGAGCCGGCATGAAGCTCGCGCGGCAGGACTGGATCGCGCTGGTGGTCTTTGTCCTGATCGCTGCGGGGGGGCTTTGGCTCTGGACCGGCGAGGGGCCGGTCGTCTGGCTCACCAATTTTGCGATCATGTGCGGTTTTTAGCAGGTCACTGCGGCTCTTCGATCTCGGGCGTCCGGTGGCAGATCGCATCGTCGCCATCCTTGGGTACCGCCGGATCAGGAAGCAACCGGAAGACATGCGCCCATTGCGTCGCGACACGCTCGGGCCGCGTGCGCCGGTTCGCGACGACATCGACGAAATCGCGGCACACGACCGCGCTGCGCAGGAAATTGCTGTGCCCCGTCGACCCGCGCGACACGTCGGTCGTATCGATCACGGTGAAGCCGGTCCGCGCGGCGGGGTAGCAACGCTCGGGAAGCCCCTTGGCCTTCAGATCGGCGGCCTCGAACGGATCAAAGCAATAGGGCGAGCCCAGCCGCGGATAGCCGTGGATCGCGCGCGATGCCGCGAGCGCCTTGTCGGCGCGCGAAACATAAGCGGTGATCCGGCGGCCCGCCGCGACGCGCCGTGCCGACAGCACTTCCGCCTCGATATCGCGCTCGAACGTCTCGCGGTCGATGTCGGGCGAGGCGAGGATGATGTTCGAGATATTGCTGCTGTCGGCGCTGCTCGACGTGCGGTCGACATAGGAGACCGCGGGGATCACCAGCCGCGCGCCGAGCGAGTGCGAGACGATCACGATCTCCTTGACCCAGCCTTGCTCTGCGAGCGTCTTCAGGAAGTCGCGGAAATTGCGGACGTCGTGATACATATTCGTTTCGTCGACGACATAGCTCAGGATCTTGCCCTGCGACGGCCAGCTATATTCGATGATCGGCCCGTCGAAGCCCGTCATGCGCGCGATCTGCGCGGCGTCCTTCGACGTGGTCGAGAAATTCTCGCGATAGCCGTGGATATAGAGCAATACGCGGCCCTGCTTGCGGTCCGTCTCGGCTTGCAGCGCGCGCCACCAGTCGGCCGGGGTCTGGAAAGCGATCGGCGCGAGCAGCCTTTTCTTCTTGCCGACGACGACATCGCGCGGCGCGTTAAAGCGGCCGTAGCGCATCTGGTCGCCGCGGTGGCGCAGCAGTTCGATCTCGGGGTTGCGGCAGTCGGGCAGACGGCTCGTCGCAAAGAAATAGGGGAAGGCCTCGCCGTCGACGACTGCGCCCGGCTGCGCGGTGCAGCGCGGGTCGGCGACATAGTCGGCGTGGCGGATCTTGCCATAATCGACCGCCGCGATGCTGCACCCCGACAGCGGAACGAGGGCAAGCGCGGCGAGCAGGCGTTTTGGCATGGCGGACTTCATCTTTGAAAAGCCTGATACATTCGCCGACGCTGGCAGAGGATAGCGGGCTTTGGAAGCGGGAAAAAATGCCCGCGAAGAGTGTTGATCGAATAATACACTTCGCCTATCCGATGTCCATGGCCGTTCGGTCGGCCCACCCAGGGCGGAGGATTTTGTGACGGCTTTCACCGCATTGCTGCTGACGATGAGCGCGGCCGCGCAGCCCGCCTATGTTCCGCAATTCGATCCGCGCACGCTGAAGGGCAATGTTGCGGGAACGCCGGGCGAGGTGCTCGTCCTCGGCACGCCGCACCTGTCGGGGCTTCCCGATAGCTTCAAGCCCGAAAGCCTCGAACCGCTGCTCGATCGCCTCGCCGAATGGAAACCTGCGATCATCACGATCGAGGGGGTTTCAGGCACCGATTGCGAATTGCTGGTCCGCTACAAGCCGCTTTATCCGGGGGCGGCCGACTATTGCCGGGACCCGAGCGCGGCGCAGAAGATTGTCGGGCTCGACATGGTCGCAGCGACGGTCGAGGCCGACAGGCTGCTCGCAGCCTGGCCCGCAAACCCGGCGCCCGCCGACCGCCGCCGCCTCGCCGCGCTGTTCCTTGCAGGCGGTGAACCCGCATCCGCGCTCGTCCAGTGGCTGCGTTTGCCCGCCAGCGAGCGCCGCACCGGCGACAGCCTCGACGACACGCTCATAGCGGAATTGAACAAGCTGATGACGCGCCGCAACGAGAATTTCATGATCGGGTCGGTGCTCGCGGCGCGACTGGGGCTCGAGCGCGTCCATGCGACGGACGATCACAGCGCCGACGCAGCAACCGCGTCGCTCGACAGCGATCCCGGTTACGGTGCGGCGCTGCAACGCATCTGGGACAATCCGGTCGTGAAGAGGCGAATCGCGGCGGACAAGGCGCTGGAAGCAAAGCTCGATGGCGAGGGCGTGCTGGTGCTCTATCGAAACTACAATGACCCGGCGACGATGCGCATGGCGTTCGACAGCGATTTCGGCGCGGCGCTCGCCGACACCAGTCCGCAGCAATATGGGCGGCGCTACACCGGCTGGTGGGAAACCCGGAACCTGCGCATGGTCGCGAATATCCGCGCCGCGATGGCGGTCCGCCCCGGCGCGCGAACGCTCGCGATCGTCGGCGCATCGCACAAGGGCTATTTCGAAGCCTATCTGGGTATGATGCACGACGTCCGGCTGGTGGACGCCGAGGCGGTATTGAAATGACGGTCTATTTGCCGACGACGCTTTCGGGCAGGTCCTCGCCGAACACGCGCTGATAATATTCGGCGACGATCATCCGCTCGGCCTCGTCGCATTTATTGAGGAAGCTCAGGCGGAAGGCGAAACCGATATTGTTGAAGATCGCGGTATTCTGCGCCCAGCTGATCACCGTGCGCGGCGACATGACGGTCGAAATATCGCCGTTGATGAAGCCTTGGCGCGTCAGGTCGGCGACCTTGACCATATTGGCGACCGTCGTTTCGTCGGTGTTCGGCACCTTCGCAAGGATGATCGCGCTTTCGGTCGCCGCGGGCAGATAGTTCAGCGTGACGACGATGTTCCAGCGGTCCATCTGGCCCTGGTTGATCTGCTGCGTACCGTGATAGAGGCCGCTGGTGTCGCCGAGCCCGACCGTATTGGCGGTCGAGAAGAGGCGGAAATGCGGGTTTGGCCGGATCACGCGGTTCTGGTCGAGCAGGGTCAGCTTGCCCTCGGTCTCGAGCACGCGCTGGATCACGAACATCACGTCGGGACGGCCCGCGTCATATTCGTCGAAGACGAGCGCGGTCGGCGTCTGCAGCGCCCAAGGGAGCAGGCCTTCGCGAAATTCGGTGACCTGCTGGCCGTCGCGGAGCACGATCGCGTCGCGGCCGACAAGGTCGATACGGCTGATATGCGCGTCGAGGTTGACGCGGATGCACGGCCATTTGAGGCGGGCGGCAACCTGTTCGATATGGGTCGACTTGCCGGTGCCGTGATAACCCTGCACCATCACGCGGCGGTTATATTTGAAGCCCGCGAGGATCGCGAGCGTCGTGTCGCCGTCGAAGACATAGGCGGGGTCGAGGTCGGGGACGCGCTCGTCGGCCTCGCTGAACGCCGGCACCTGCATGTCGATATCGACACCGAACATCTCGCGCGCATCGACCTCGGTATCGGGTGCTGCAAGCAGCGTCGAGCCGTGGTGATCGGGAAGGCTGTTCGGGATATCGGTCATGGCAAAAGTCCAGCAAGCAAACGGGGAGAGTCGCCGCCGGGCGGCGCTTCGGCTGTCGCGGTATCTTCATGGGTTGCGGCTTGCAACGCCTTTTCAGAACAAACCAAGCGCCTTCATCACCGCCGACTGGTCGTAATAGGGGCGTTCGCAGACGATCTTGTCGCCGCCGGGTGCGAATTCGAAGCTCGCGGCCATGCGAATGCGGAATGCCTTGCCGGTCGGTTCGATCGTGCGCACACCAAGCTTCAGTGGGCCGAGGTGCGTACCGGTCAGCCAGAATTCGACGAGCACCGTATTCGTTGCCGCGTCGGCGGCGATGGCGATCACCTCGTTTGCCTGATCGGGAAAGGGTTCGCGCGAGGTTGCGAAATAGGATCGAACCGCCGCTTCGCCATCGAAGATCGTGCCGGGACCCATCAACTCGTAGCGCGGATGATCGAAGGTCGCGAGGACGCCGTCCCAGTCGTGCGTGATCTCGAGCGCCATGTGCCGGCGCACGACTTCGATCCGTGCTTCGTCCAGGTCGGTCATCGTTCCTCTCCTATGCAAAGGCCTTCGTCTTGCGCAGCAATTGATATGCCTGGACTACCTCACCCAACCGCGTCTCGAAACTGCGATCGCCGCCATTCCGGTCGGGATGATATTTGCGGACGAGTTCGCTGTAGCGCCGCCGCAGCGCCGCACGGTCGGCGTCGGCGGGCAGCGCGAGCACCTGCATCGCGTCATGCTCCTTGCGTGACAGGCCGGGGTTGGCGGCCTGTCGCCGCGCCGCGTCCATCCGCTGGCGAAAGCGCGCGCCGAGTGCATCCATCGGGTCCTTGAAATCGGCCCAGCGCGGCGGCAGGTCGGCGCTGCCCGCGGGACGAAAGGCGCGGCTTTCGGTTTCCCAGCCGGCGGTCGGCGATTGTGCCGCCATGATCTGGTCGGCGCTCATCCCTTCGAAGAAATTATAGCCTGCGTTGAATTCGCGCACATGGTCGAGGCACAGCCAGCGATAGGGCGGCGGGCCGTCGGGCGACCGGTGCGACGACACGGGCGCGCGAAATTCGCCGGGCTCGCGGCACCCGGGCGCGGCGCAGCGTTCTTCGCGCGGGACGCGGCCATGAAATCGGGTGGGGCGGGCGGAAGAC
>NZ_DASWTD010000025.1:0-3683 GCF_036402335.1 Sphingopyxis sp.
CCAATATGCGACGCTTCAGGGCCTCGGCGTCGAAGTCTATTCGGTGTCGACCGACACGCATTTCAGCCACAAGGCCTGGCACGACAGCTCGCCGGCGATCGCCAAGATCAACTATCACATGCTGGGCGACCAGAACCACGTTCTCGCCAATAATTTCGGCGTGCTGCGTGAAGATTCGGGCCTCGCCGACCGCGCGACCTTCGTCGTCGATCCCGACGGCGTGATCCAGGTGATGGAAATCACCAGCGAAGGCGTCGGCCGCAACGCCGAAGAACTCGTCCGCAAGATCAAGGCTGCAGTCTATGTCCGCGCCAACCCCGGCCAGGTCTGCCCGGCGAAGTGGGAAGAAGGCGCCGAAACGCTCGCTCCCTCGATCGAACTCGTCGGCAAAATCTAAGCCGACCGATTTGCAGGACCGGGCGGGCGGCGCTCGCCCGGTCTTCGCATTCTAAAAAAAACAAGATTCTGACGCCGTTCGCCGCGGCGAACCCCTGCTCCTGTCCGAAAGGCTCTCCCCATGCCGATGCTCGACGCCAACACGACCGCCCAGCTCAAAACCTATCTCGGCAACCTTCGCCGCCCGATCGAGCTGGTCGCGAGCCTCGACGCCTCGCCCAAGTCGGCCGAAATGCGCGCGCTTGTCGAAGAGGTCGCGGCGCAGTCGGACCTCGTCACCCCGCGTTTCGATGGCGACGACGCGCGGAGGCCCTCCTTCGCGATCCGGGCCGATGAAGGCCGCGCCGAAGCCGTGTTCGCGGGGCTGCCGATGGGGCATGAATTCACCTCGCTGATCCTCGCGCTGCTGCATGTCGGTGGCCATCCGCCGAAGGAAGAGGCCGAACTGCTCGACGCGGTGCGCGGGCTGGAGGGCGACTTTGTCTTCGAAACCTTCTTCTCGCTCTCGCGCCAGAATTGCCCTGACGTCGTGCAGGCGCTCAACATCATGGCGGCACTCAATCCCAATATCCGCCACACGGCGATCGACGGCGCGCTGTTTCAGGACGAGGTCGAGCGCCGCAAGGTGATGGCGGTGCCCGCGGTGTTCCTGAATGGCGAACCCTTCGGGCAGGGCCGCATGGACCTCGCGCAGATCGTCGCCAAGCTCGACACCGGCGCCGTGGCGCGCGCCGCCGAGAAGATCGCCGCAAAGGAGCCGTTCGACGTGCTCGTCGTCGGCGGTGGGCCCGGCGGCGCCGCAGCCGCCATCTATGCCGCACGCAAAGGCATCCGCACCGGCATCGTCGCCGAACGCTTCGGCGGGCAGGTGCTCGACACGCTGGGGATCGAGAATTTCATTTCGGTCCAGCACACCGAAGGTCCGAAGCTCGCCGCGCAACTGGAAGCGCATGTGAAGGATTATGACGTCGACGTCATGAATGTTCAGGAAGCCGCAGAGTTGATCCCCGGCGGCGCGAACGGCCTGCACGAAGTGAAGCTGAAGAGCGGCGCGAGCGTGAAGGGCAAGACGGTGATCCTGTCGACCGGCGCGCGCTGGCGCCAGATGGGCGTCCCGGGCGAAGCCGAATATCGCAACAAGGGCGTTGCCTATTGCCCGCATTGCGACGGTCCGCTGTTCAAGGGCAAGCGCGTCGCGGTGATCGGCGGCGGCAATTCGGGTGTCGAGGCGGCGATCGACCTGGCCGGACTCGTCGCGCATGTGACGTTGATCGAGTTCGACGGCCAACTTCGCGCCGACGCGGTGCTCCAGACGAAGCTCCGCAGCCTGCCGAACGTCACGATCATTACGTCGGCGCTCACCACCGAGGTGCTCGGCAATGGCGAGAAGGTCGTCGGCCTGCGCTATCGCGACCGCAACAAGGACGAGGAGCATCTCGTCGAACTCGAAGGTATCTTCGTCCAGATCGGCCTAATTCCGAACACGGAGTGGCTCGGCAGCGCGGTGGCGCTCAGCGATCGCGGCGAGATCGAGGTCGATGCGCGTGGTGCGACGAGCCAGCCCGGCATCTTCGCCGCTGGAGACGTGACGACGGTACCCTATAAACAGATCGTGATCGCGATGGGCGAAGGCTCGAAGGCGGGGCTTTCGGCATTTGATCACCTGATCCGCGCGCCGGGCTAATTTGCGCGCGGGAAGGTACAGCTAGTGGCGGGTTCGGCCGTTCCGCTGTCAGCGCCAGAGCATGGAAAGTGGTCACCACGCCCGCCCCACTCAAACGTCTGAGCTACCATCCACGCCTGCCGCACGTGCGGAAACCAACCGGTCGATGTTCCGGAGGAAGGCAGCCAACACGGGTGACGGGTTGTCGGCGCGATAGCCGGCCGCGACTTCGATCACCGGTCCGTTCCCGGCGAGTGGCCGAATGACCAAGGAGGCAGGAAGCAAGGCTTCCACATACGCGGGCAGCAGGGTGACCCCTCTGGTCGAGGCAACGAGAGAAATCCCGGTCGCATAGCCATCGAGGAAATGGCTGGGCGCCATGGTCAGACCGCGATCTTCGAAATAGCGCTCGACAATCCTGCGCAGCACATGCGGCGTATCGGAGTAGCCGACGAAGGTCGCGGGATCGATCTCGCGCGGATCGATTTCGGCGCGGGAGGCCAGCGCATGTTCACGGGGCAAGATCACCACGATCGGTTCGTGCGCGATGACTTTGTATGTCACGTCGGGCTGTGGCTCGATACGCGAGAAGCCGAGGTCGATGTCGCCGCTCTGCACTGCGGCGCCGATCGCAGGCGAGAAGTCGCTCGTGACCCGGAAATCGGTCGTCCGTAGCTCGTCGCTTAACACGCTCGTGACGTGGCGCAGCCATTCGACCTCATGTCCGGTGAGAAAGCCGACGGCGAAGCTGGCCTTGGCAGGGCGCGCGGTCCGCCGCGCCGCTGCGATCGCCTCGCGGGCCTGGGCGAGCGTGAGCCGGGCGTGATCGAGGAATGCCTCCCCGGCGGGGGTAAGCACGACACCGCGCGAGCCGCGCACGAAGAGAGGTGTGCCGACCTCGACCTCCAGGTCCCGGAGCTGACGACTGAGCGACGGCTGCGAGGTGTGAAGGCGCGTCTCCGCCGCCTCCGTGAGGCTGCCAGTCTCCGCGACGGCGACGAAATAGCGCAGGTGACGTAGTTCCATCTTGTCATGCCTTCTAGGCATGGGAGCTCAAGTTGCAAAGTCTTTGTGACGGCCAGATTGTAGGGCTATCTCTGGTGTACCGAGACGATAATGACCTGCCTCAAAGGTCTGACGAACGGCAATCATGCAGCTGAATGGATGCGTGCGGACCCTGCTTTGCACGTCAAGGTACCGCGTGCTCTGCTCAAGTCTTTGTCCCGGGCGATGTGCGCCCTCCCGGATGGAGCGCGCCCTGAGTAACGATCAACCTGCTGGAGAAAAACGATGACCAAGATCCTCATTGTCCTGTCTGCCGCCGATACCTGGACCCGCGCAGATGGCTCGAAATATGAAAGCGGCGTCTGGGCAGAAGAGTTTGTCGTCATGGACGAGAAGTTCATTGCCGAAGGCTGCACGGTCGACATTGCGACGCCCGGCGGTGTTGCGCCGACGATCGATCAGCACAGCATGAACCCCGACGTCGTCGGCCAAGCGAATGTCGATCACTTCCGCAGCTACCTCGACGCGATAGCGGAGCGGCTCGCCAATCCGCTAGTCCTCGCCGACGTCGACGGCCGGCACTATGACGCTATCGTCATTCCGGGGGGCCATGGTCCTG
>NZ_DASWTD010000026.1:0-2477 GCF_036402335.1 Sphingopyxis sp.
CGGCCGGAACGACGACGCCCCCGCCCGGTACCGCCACGACCGGTACAACGACCACGGCTCCTCCGGGCGCAGCCACATCGGGGACGACCGCCGGCGGAACCGCCAACGCCGGCACCGTCAATCGGTCGCCCCCTCCTCCGCCTGCCCGCTGACAAGGCAAGGGCGCCGGGCAGCGGACTTCGCGCGGCGCCGGCGCCCCGACCCGAAAATTGCGACCGGCATTCGCGCGTGCGATGTGCAAAACTGCCGTCTATAGCGATCGCATGAACAGCAAGCGCTCCGTCGTCATATCGCCCGAGTTCACGAGTTTCGTCGGGCGCGGTCCGTGCGATCCTGCCGCGCTCCCCGCGGATGCGCTGATCCTGGGTTTCGGCGATATCGGCGAACCCGCGGTCATGATGCTTGGCGAGGACGAACTGGGCGAGGGCGCGCAGGATCATCTTGTCGTATTTGCGATCGGCCGCGCGGCGTGCCTTCGCCTGTTCGACAGGCTGCCCAAGGACGACGGCCGCTGGTACCTGCCCGCCAACCTTCGCGGCCTCGGCCGCGCGCTGGTCGCGGTCGACGGCGACAATCCCGCAGCGACGATGCTCCGGACCGCGCGCAGCATGGAATTATTGTGCCAGCTTTTCGCTGCGCTCGAAGCCGATCGCATGGTCGAAGTCGGCGGCGCGACGACGCTGAGCGAACAGGATATTGTGCGCGTCGCGGCGGCGCATCAACTGGTCAACGAGTGCTGGCACGAAAAATTGACCGTCAGCACCGTCGCACGCCGCTGCGGGCTCAGCAAAGCCAAGCTGACGCATGGTTTTCGGCAGCTCTATCAATGTACCGTGCCCGAGGCGGTCAGCGCGCGCCGGCTGGAACAGGCGCGGCAGCTTCTGGCGCAGAGCGACCTTCCGATTTCCAGCATCGGCTATCGCTGCGGCTATTTGAGCAACGCCAGCTTCACCCGCGCATTCGCCCGCCGTTTCGGCATGGCGCCGACCGAGATGCGGCGCCTCGAAACAACCCCGCAAGGTGCCGCAGCGATCGCTTCGAACGCGCGGTAACCAGTCACAACGAGACGGGATTTTTCGGGTTATGGACGGCAGGATTGCTCTGATCGAAGCGGGCGGCACCAAGTTCATCGTCGGCGTCGGCGATACATCGCGCCGGATTCATGCGCGCACCCGCATCGATACGACGCGGCCCGAAGAGACCATCCCCGCGGCGATCGACTGGCTGCGCCGGCAGGGTAGCGATTATTCGGCAGTCGGCATCGCCTCTTTCGGCCCGCTCGATCTCGATCCGACCTCGTCCGGCTGGGGGCATATCACACGCACGACAAAGCGGCACTGGAGCGACGCCGACGTCGCAGGGCCGTTCGGCCGCGCATTCGATTGCCCCGTCGCGATCGACACCGACGTCAACGGCGCCGCGCTCGCCGAATGGTTGTGGGGTGCGGGCCAAGACACGAACGCGTCGCTTTACCTGACCGTCGGCACCGGAATCGGCGGCGGCGCGGTCGTCGGCGGGCGACTGATCCACGGTGTCGGCCATCCCGAGATGGGCCATATTCGCATGCCGCGCCACCCGGCCGACGGCGGTTTTGCAGGCATCTGCCCCTTCCACGGCGACTGCCTCGAGGGGCTAGCGAGCGGCCCCGCGATCACGGCGCGCTGGGGCGCTTCGCTGTCCGAACTGCCGTCGGGCCATGAAGGGCACCGGATTATTGCCTGGTATCTCGCGCAGGCGGCAGCGACTTTTCAGGCGATCCTCGAACCCGCGCGGATCATTCTCGGCGGCGGCGTGATGAGTGCACCCGGGCTGCTCGACCGCGTTCGCACCGAAGCGGCCGCCGCATCGGGCGGCTATTTCGCGGGCAAGGCGGAAGAGATTATCGTGGCGCCCGCGCTGGGCGATGACGCCGGTCTCCTCGGCGCGCTCGCGTTGACGCGCATCGGCGGCAATCTGCACCGCATCCCGGCCTCGCGCGCCTGAACATGATGCTTCGCCGGCTTCCCCCTGCCCCCGCCTGGTCTTCGGCGCTGATCGCGGCGTTGATCGGCTTTGGCGGCACGATCGCGCTGGTCGTTCAGGCGATGCGGCATCTCGGCGCTTCGCCCGGACAGACGGGGTCGACGGTGACGGCCCTCTGCCTCGGCATCGCGCTGGCCGGCGCCGCGCTTTCGTGGCGGCTGCGCATGCCTGTCGTGCTCGCCTGGTCGACGCCGGGCGCGGCCCTCCTCGCGACGGCCACGCCCGGCCTGTCATGGCCGGTCGCGATCGGTATCTTCGTGTCAGCGGCGCTGGCGATGATCCTGCTCGGTGCCGTGCCGCTGCTCGGGCGGCTCGCCGAGCGCATCCCGCCGTCGATCGCCTCGGCGATGCTCGCGGGCGTGCTCCTGCCCTTTTGCCTCAAGCTGTTCGGGCTTGGCGCGGCGGACCCGCTCCTCGTCGCGCTGCTCGTTACGGTCTTTGTCGTGGCGCGCCAG
>NZ_DASWTD010000027.1:0-3557 GCF_036402335.1 Sphingopyxis sp.
GACCCCCGTCGGGATCGGCATCTTTCTCGTTTTCCTGCTCGCGCTCAGCTTTGCCCTGATCGGTGTCGCCTGTCATTACCGTGCGCAGCCGCCCTGGGCCGCGATGGCCGCGATCTGGGTCGTCACGATCCTTGCCGTGCCGGTGATTTTCAGCATGACCTATGGGTCGACCCTGCGGCTGATGCTTTACCAGCTCCCCTATTTCGCGATGCAGACCTTGCTCGGCCTGATGATCTGGCGCTCGGGCCGCCGCCAGGCGCTCGACCTGCTGCTGATCGCCCTGCAGATTCTCGCGGCGCTGATCTATGTCGCCAAGCCCTTCATCGCCGCGCAGGTCGGAACGGCGAATGCGCCGCAAGGCTATATGGCGACGACCTATGCCGCCATTTCGCAAAGCGGGAGCGTCGTCACGCTGATGGCGATCGCGCTCGTCCTGCTGCTGGTGATGATGCGCGATTCGACCGCCGAGATGATCGCGCGGTCCGAAACCGATCCGTTATCGAGCGTCCTGAACCGGCGCGGTTTCGAACATCATGCCGAACTGGCGCTGCTGCGCGGCAATGGCGACGCGGTGCTGGTCGCAGCCGATCTCGACCATTTCAAAAGGATCAACGACAGCTTCGGCCACGCCGCGGGCGACGGCGTGATCGCGCATTTTGCCGCCATGCTGGTCGATGCGGCGCCCTCCGGCGCGATCGTCGGACGTATCGGGGGCGAGGAATTCGCCGTCCTGATTCCGGACGCGCTGTTGTCCGAAGGCCGCCTTTACGCCGAAACCGTGCGTACGACCTTTGCCGCGGCGCAACTGCCCGTGCTGGGGGTCGACCGGGAGTTTACGGCGTCCTTCGGGGTCGCGCAGCATGGACCCGGCGATTCGCTGTTCGATTTGTCGCGCCGTGCCGATGCCGCGCTGTACCGCGCCAAGGCCGGCGGACGGAATCGCGTTCGCGTCGCGCTGGGTGAATTGCCGCCGATGCCTGCCGTGGGCGTCGCTTGACCAAGTCGCCGTCAAACGGCGAGAAGCGGCGTGTCTTCCTCGCGCGGCGCGGCGGGCTCGAAGCCGGGCAGGGGATCGAAACTCTCTTCGCTGAGCTCGATCGATGCCAGACCGCCCAGCTTGAAATGGCCGAGGCGGGGCTCTTCGTCCGATCGCCGGCTCTTGTTGAGGTTCAGCGCGCTGATGAACAGGTCGCCGTGCCGTTCGAACAGCAGATGTGGTGCCAGCGTGAGGATCTGGCCGTTATAATGCGCGGTGACCATGCGCTTGCGCGCAATGGCTTCCATCAGCTTGAGTCGGGTATCGTCCATGGTTTCCAGGATCGTTCTTGGGGAGGGTTTATTATGTTGTGCGTTGCAGCATAATATATACGGGCGCGCTTGGAAAGCTCCATTGCCAATCGAAACCAATCGCGGCATAGGGCGGCGGCCCTTTCCTCCCCGGGTCCACTGGCGCAGCCGCGCCGACCAGAGGGTGCTTGCATGACCGAATTTCTCGACCGTTCCGGCCTGTCCGTCGATTCGCGGCTGGCCGATTTCATCGAGCAGCGCGCGCTGCCGGGCACGGGGCTCGATGCCGCGAAATTCTGGAACGATTTTGCGGCATTGCTTGGCAGGCTGGCGCCCGAGAACGCCGCTTTGCTGGCGAAGCGCGAGGATTTGCAGGCACAGATCGATGCCTGGCACGAAGCGCGCGCCGGACAGGCGCACGACCCCGCCGCTTATCAGGCGTTCCTCCGCGAGATCGGCTATCTTGTCCCTGAACCCGCGCCGTTTCAGGTCGGCACCGACAATGTCGATCCCGAAATCGCGACGATGGCGGGTCCCCAGCTCGTCGTGCCCGCATTGAACGCGCGCTTCGCCTTGAACGCCGCCAACGCGCGCTGGGGCAGCCTCTACGACGCGCTCTACGGCACCGATGCGCTCGACGCGCCGCCGGCAAGGCCCGGCGGTTACGATGCCGCCCGCGGCGCCGCGGTGATCGCGCGCGCCAAGGCGTTCCTCGACGAAGCGGTGCCGCTCGCGTCGGGAAGCTGGGCCGATTGGCAGGGCGGAGAACCGGCGCTTGCCGATCCGGCGCAATGGGTCGGCAGCAAGCCGGGCGGCATCCTCCTCCGCCACAATGGGCTGCACATCGAACTGGTGATCGATTCGGCAAGCGCGATCGGCAAGACCGACCCCGCAGGCATCGCCGACGTCGTCCTCGAAGCGGCGCTGACGACGATTATCGATCTTGAGGACAGCGTCGCGGCGGTCGACGGCGAGGACAAGACGCTCGGCTATACCAACTGGCTCGGCCTGATGCGCGGCGACCTCGTCGAAAGCTTTACCAAGGGCGGAAAGACGGTGACGCGGGCGATGGAGGCCGACCGCGAATGGACGTCGCCGGCGGGAGACCCCTTCCTCCTCCACGGTCGCAGCGTGATGTTCGTGCGCAACGTCGGCCATCTGATGACGACGCCGATGATCCGCCTGCCGAACGGAACCGAGGCGCCAGAGGGGCTGTGCGACGCGGTGATCACCAGCCTCTGCTCGCTCCATGACCTCAAGGGGCTCGGCACGCTGACCAACAGCCGCGCGGGCAGCATCTATATCGTGAAGCCCAAGCAACACGGACCCGAGGAATGCGGCTTCACGAACCGGCTGTTCGATGCCGTGGAAGATATGCTCGGCCTCGCGCGCCACACGATGAAGGTCGGCGTGATGGACGAGGAACGTCGGACGTCGGCGAACCTCGCCGCGTGTATCCATGCCGTGAAGGATCGCATCGTCTTTATCAACACCGGTTTCCTCGACCGCACCGGCGACGAGATCCACACCTCGATGCGTGCGGGACCGATGATTCCCAAGGGCGAAATGAAGGCGAGCGACTGGATCGCCAGCTACGAGGACCGCAACGTCCGCATCGGCCTCGCCTGCGGCCTTTCGGGCAGGGCACAGATCGGCAAGGGCATGTGGGCGATGCCCGACCTGATGAAAGCGATGCTCGACGCCAAGGTCGGCCATCCGAAATCGGGTGCAAACACCGCATGGGTGCCGTCGCCGACCGCGGCGACGCTGCACGCGCTTCACTATCATCAGGTCGATGTCTTTGCGCGCCAGCGCGAGATCGCGGGCGAGACGGTGCCGTCGCTCGACCGTTTGCTCAACATCCCCGTCGCGGCCGGCCGTAATTGGAGCGACGCCGAAATCGCTCGCGAACTCGACAATAATTGCCAGGGTATTCTCGGCTATGTCGTGCGCTGGATTGACCAGGGCGTCGGCTGCTCGAAGGTGCCCGACATCGACGATGTCGGCCTGATGGAAGACCGCGCGACGCTTCGTATCGCCAGCCAGGCGCTGGCGAACTGGCTCCTTCACGGCGTTTGTACCGAGGCGCAGGTCGACACCGCGCTGGCGCGCATGGCGGCCAAGGTCGACGCGCAGAACGCCGGTGACGCGCTCTACGAAAAGCTGGCCCGCGACGGCATCGCCTACCAGGCCGCCCGCGCGCTGATCTTCGAAGGCGTGACGCAGCCATCGGGTTATACCGAACCGCTGCTCCACAAATACCGGCAGGC
>NZ_DASWTD010000028.1:0-13185 GCF_036402335.1 Sphingopyxis sp.
CGCCCAGGTTCCCGCCTCGGCCTCGGCGCCCGGCGCGAAGCCCGGATAGAAGGATTTGCCGTCAGCGGTCCGCGCCCCTTCGTAGAAGAGCTTCGCCGTCGCGACCTCACCCGACGTCAGGCAATCGGCGCCATCGCCGCCCTTGCAGGCAAGCTTCGCCGGGTCGAAATGACACGCGCGCGGATTTTCGATCACGCCGTCCTTGACCCCGTCGAGGCCGTCGCACTGGCCGAGCGATGCGGCCTGGAGCAGCTTGAGCTTGGCCAGCGGCAGGTCGCCGCCGGGCTTGTTCGCGGCGACGGCATTGTTCGCGAAGGCGCTCGCCATGCGCGTCCATGGCATCGCGGGGGCGCCCGCGATGATCGCGTCATAATCGGCGGGGTAGCGCTGCGCGAGCGTCAGCGCCTGCCGCCCGCCGTCCGAACAGCCATGGAAATAGCTTGCCGACAACGGACCTTCATAAAAGGCCGCAATCACTTGCTTCGCGGTCTCGGCGCCGACATGATTGGCGCGCCAGCCATAGTCGCGGATCTTTTCGGGTGCGTTCAGCGCCCAGCTTGCGTCGACGTCGCTTTCGCCGAAATGGCCCATGTCGGTGCCGACTGCCGCATATCCCTTTTGCACCGCGCCGCGCATCAGGAGCGAGGGGAGCGTCATGTTCGCCCCGAAACCACCGTTGCCCGCGCCAAGCAGCTTGCCGTTCCAGTTCGCGCGCTCGGGCAGCCAGACGTCGACCTTGATCGTCGATCCCGGAACGGGTGAAAGTGTCGCCTGCACGCGGCAGAAGGCGGCGGGGGCGGGCAGGCCCGGCTTGCCTGCCTCGAGATTGACCATCGCGCCGCCGGCGAGCGAGGTCGCAGCGTCGATCTTGCCATCCTTCAGCGCCATGCCCGCCAGCGCTTCGCAGCTGGAAACCTTCTGGACCGAAGACGCGGGCGTCGGCGCGGGTTCGTTCGCGGTGCAGGCCGCGAGCAGCGATCCGCCGGCGAGCAGGAGGAGCGAGGCGGCCCTCATTTGCCGACGAGTCCCTGGCTGCGCAGCCATGTCGCCATCGCGTCGGTCCATGCGTCGCTCGCCTTGCCGCTCTTCTTCATACCGAAACCATGGCCTCCGTTTTGATAGGTGACGATCCGCGTGCTCGCTCCGGCCTTTTCCCAGGCGGCGGCGAGCCGCACGCTGTCGTCGTGCGCCAGCTTGTCGTCCTCGGCCACCGCGACGAACAGCGGCGGCGCCTTCTTCGGCACCGCGATCGTGTCGGGCAGCAGGCCCGGATAGATGGCGATCGCGAAGTCGGGGCGGCTCGCAGCCTTGTTTGCCGTCAGCGTCCACACCGTCACCGCGCCGCCTGCCGAAAAGCCCATCAGTCCGACGCGGTTCGGCTTGATGCCATAACGGCCGGCGTTCTTCCGCACCCACTTCACCGCATTCTCACCATCGGCAGTCGCAAGCGGACGCAGCGGCTCGACCGCGGCGCGCAGGGTGGGGAGATTGGCGAGATAGCGCATCATCTGGATCGGAAAGTCCGCGCCGGTTTCGAGCAGGCGATATTTGAGCACGAACGCCGTCACGCCCTGGCTGTTCAGCCATTTGGCGACCGCCTCGCCCTCATTGTCGATGGACAGCATGTGAAAGCCGCCGCCGGGGGCGACGATCACCGCGGTGCCATTGGGCTTGTCGGCCACATAGGGCGTCAGCGTAGCGTCGGACACGTTGCGTACGACCGTACCGAACGGCCCGGTTTCGCGCACTTCCTTCGAGGTCGCGGGAACCGGGTCCGACGACAGGCGGATCACCTCCCACGCACAGGCGGGGATCGCGACGATGGCGAGCGCGCCGGCGATCAGGGCGGAAAGGCGCATAGTCATATCCTTCATCATTTTCCGTCCCGTGCCGCTGCGATGGCGGTGAGCGCAGGCGTCGTCCCCGGTGCCATCGCGGTCCCGGCGATGCCGATCGAAAGCAATTGCGGCGACGCCGGATCGAGGCGCGACCAGACAGGTAGCCCGCTTCCATTGGGATCGCCGGTCTTTGCGAAGTTCGTCCAGTAATCGCCGAGCTGTTTCGCAGCAGCGCGGTCGGCAGTGGTCGCGTCTGCGGGCAGGTTGCCGAACTGGAACGCGACGTCCGAGGCATGGACCGCGCCGATATCGGGCTTGCGCTGGCCTTCGGCGACATAGCCGAAACGATAGAGCCAGGCCGGCACGCCCGCGCGCGCCTGCAAAAGAGCAAAGGCAAGCGCCGGCTCGGCGAACATCGCGTCTCCGCCGACGCGCCGGTTTGCTTCCTCTTCGCTGGCGTAGGCTGCCTTCACCCCGGCGGCCGCCGGGCCGAGCGCCTTTTCGACCGGGCCGTTGACCATCGCGCGGAAGGGCGCGGGGATGAAGCCGAGTTCGTCGTCGTTGCTCCCGATGATATAGGGGATGCGCGCCTGCCTGCCTTCGGCGAAAATCGTCTCGGCGCCGGCGGGAACGATCGTCCCGTCGGTCATCGGCCCCGAATAGCGGTCCTCTTCCTTGCTCATCAGCGCGACGCTGCCGAGCACCTTGTCGGCCGGGAGCGCGCGCAGCGCCGCGGCATCCGCAGCACCTGCACGCGTGCCGAACACTTCGCCCTTTGCCTGCGCCTCGGCCAGTGTCGGCCAGTCGTCGCGGCCGCCACCCGAGGCGACTATCGCGCGCGCGAACAGGCCCTTCGCGGCGGGCGATGCCATCAGGCGTGACACAGACTCACCACCCGCGCTTTCGCCAAAGATGGTGACCTTCGCCGGATCGCCGCCGAACGCCG
This sequence comes from Sphingopyxis sp., assembly GCF_036402335.1. Classification (GTDB taxonomy): domain Bacteria; phylum Pseudomonadota; class Alphaproteobacteria; order Sphingomonadales; family Sphingomonadaceae; genus Sphingopyxis. The sequence continues at coordinate 2,785 of NZ_DASWTD010000028.1, forward strand.
CAATATTGCGCTGAACCCATTGGAGCGCCGCGACCTGGTCCATCAGCCCCCAGTTGCCGTCCTTGCCCAGCGCGGGATGCGCGAAGAAGCCGAAGCGGCCGAGACGGTAGTTGAAGCTGACGACCACGACATCGCGCCTGGCGAGCAGGCTGCCGTCGGTTTCGGGCAAGGTGCCCGACCCGCCGACGAAGCCGCCGCCGTGGATCCAGACCATCACCGGCAGCTTGGCGCCTTTCGCAGGCTTCGGCGTCCAGATGTTGAGCGTCAGGCAATCCTCGCTCATCGGCCGCGATCCGGGCTGGATGCCCGGCAGCGGGTTTTGCATGCAGTCAGGGCCGTATTTCGTCGTGTCGCGCGGCGCGCTCCACGCGGCGACCGGCGCCGGCGCACTCCAGCGAAGATCGCCGACGGGCGCCGCCGCATAGGGAAGACCCTTGAACGATGCGATGCCATCGGCGGTCGTCCCCGCGACGGCGCCGCTGTCGATCGCCACCTGCTGCGCGGCAACAGGTGACGCCACGACCGCGGCCGAAAGGAATAAAGCGCGGATCATGGCGTGCCTCCGGTGTTGAAGATGAAACGGCCGGGTCCGGTGCGATAGACCGCATAGCCGGGCTCCGACCGCGCGGCCTGCGCCCCCGACGGCGCGGCGATCCCGCCGAAGCGCGTCGGCATCCAGATTTCGCCGGTCGTGTTCGGCGGCACCTCGACGGTGAGCGTCAGCTTGCTGCGCGACGCGACCTGCCAGCCCGAGAAAGCGCGGCCGTGGACCGTGTCCATCGCGGCTTCGGCGCTGGCAAGGCCATAGGGAATCGCCGGCTTGACGAGCACGACCTTGTACCCCGGCGCGCCCGGACGCAGCCCGGCGAGCCGCTGGCGCATCCAGTCGGCGATCGAGGCGAAATAATGATGGTCGCGCGAGCGGCTGTTCAGGCTCCACGTCTCGAACATCGTTGAATGACCGTTCTTGACCCACCAGCCCCAGCCCGGCTCGTCGGTGCGCGTCGCGACGCGGTAGGCGAGATCGGCGTAGCCATAGTCGCTGAGAATTTCGAGCAGATAGCGCGCGCCATAGACGCCGGTGCGCAGCCCCTGCTTGTCGACATCGCGCGCGATCGCGTCGGCGACACCCTGCTCGCGCCCCGCGGGCACCATGCCGAACGCGAGCGGCAGGATATTCTGTACCTGCGTCGCGGGACCCGCGACGCCTTTCGCATCGACGGTGCGATACCAGCCATTGGCCGCGTCCCAGTAGCGCGCGTTATACGCCGCGCGAATATCCCCCGCGAGCTTCGCATAACGTACCGCATCCTCGGCCTTGCCGACGATCGCCGACGATTTCGCGAGCAGATCGGCCTCGTGGAAGAAATAGGCCGTCGTCACCGCGTCGATCCCACCGCCGCGCGCGTTGCTATAATCCATGCCGCCCGCCGACGCCCATTCGGAGAGCCCCGCTGACCGCTGATAATCGGGCGCCTTGATGAAGGTCGCGGTGTAATCGACCAGCCGGCGCTGCATGTCCTGATTGTCGGCAAGGATGCGCGTGTCGCCTGTGGTCGTATAAAGTTCCCACGGCAGGATCATCATCGCGGCATCCCATGGCGTCGTCGGACCCCAGATTACGTTCCAGCCGGGGGTATTTTCATAACCGTAGAAAGGCGTGGTCGGCGCGATCTCGGGAACCTCGCCCTTCACCGACTGCGCGTCGCGGAAATCGGCGAGCCATTTGGTCCAGACGCGCGCAATGTCGAGGCTGCGTGCTGCCGCCCCCGCCGAAGCCTGCGCATCGCCGCTCCAGCCATTTTTTTCGTAGGTCGGCGTGTCGGTCTGAAAGCCGTGGAGATTGTTGAGGATCGATCCGATCGCGGCGGCATCGATCTTGTTCAGCAGCGGATCGGCGCTGGTAAAGCTGCCGGTGCGCGCGACCGCCGAATGGACGATACGCGCGGTCAGGGCGCCCTCGCCCGGCGTACCCGGGAAACCGTCGACCTGCACATAGCGGAAGCCGCGATAGCCGAAGCGTGGTTCCCACTGCTCCACGCCCTTGCCCGCGAGCGTATAGCGGTCGGTCTGGAGCTGCGCGTCGATCAGCCCCGCGGCGGGGACGACCTTGCCATCGTCGGCGATACGCTCGCTCGCGATCATCGACACGGTGAGCCCGCGCGGTCCGCTGAGCTTCAGCACCGGCCAGCCCGCGACGATGCGGCCGAAATCGTAGACATGGATGCCCGGGGCGACTTCCTTCACCGCGACGGGCGAAATCGCATCGACCGGTTCGATCGCTTCGGAGTTCGCAGCGACAAATCGCCCGGTCGGTCCTGCGACAACCGGCGCCACCTGCCACTTGCGATCGCGGAAACCCGCGCGATCCCAGCCCGCGGGAACCAGCCGCGCGTCGAACCGCTCGCCGCGATGCACCGAATCGCCCAGCGTCGGGCCCGAGATCGTACGCCAGTGGCCATCGGTCGCGACCGTTTCGCGCGTTCCGTCGGTGTAGGTGACCTCGAGCTGGGCCTTGAGCGCAGGCTCGCCATGCCACGGCGCCGCGTGGAAATACCATTCGTTGGGATCGGTCAGCCCGTACCAGCCGCGCCCCAGTTCGGCACCGATCACATTTTCGCCGCGGCGGAGCAACGCGGTCACGTCGTCAGCATAGGCGAGCACGCGCTTGTCATAGGCGGTATAGCCCGCACCGAGCGACGAGCCGACGACACTGCCGTTGACCGACAGCCGCGGCATACCAGCGCCCGCATAATAGAGCCGTGCGCTCGCGACAGGCTTGGCAAGGCGGAAGGCCCGGCGAACGAGCGGCGCGGGCGCCTCGATCGGCAGCACAAGGTCGACCCCCGGCACCCCGCTCGCAATCACCAGCCCGTCCTTGCCAACGCTGCCGCCGGTGAACGGATTGTCGCCGCCGGCGAAATCGAACGCGATCGCCGGGCTTTGCGTGCCTGTCACGCTGACCTTGTGGATGATCGCCGCGCTGGCCTCCTTGCCGACGAAGCCGATCGTGCCATGCTTGTGCGCGTCATTGTCGACCGTCGCGACGACCGCTCCGTCGATGCGCGTCACGATACGCCCACCCTCGGCACGGATCGACAGCGCGATACGGCGCCCCTTGATCGGTGCGGGCAATTTGGCCTGCCCGATCCGCTCCATCTTGATCGCCGAACTCGTGCCGCCCGGATAACGCCGGATCGTCTGGATCAGTTCGGGCCCGTTCTTGTCGTCGGCAAGCGTCCAGACATAAGCGTCGCCATAGGTCTTGCCGTTGGGGAGCGCGCGGAACAGCACATCGACACTCTTGCCCGTCAGCGTCAGGTCGGCGTCGAGCGTCAGGTCGCCCCAGTCATGATCGCGCCGCTCGGGCCCCGCAATCCATTGCGCCTGCCAGTCGGAGGCGTCGAGCAACCCCGTCTCCCACCATGCAGGTGCGCTCCAGCCGGTGACGTTGCCGTCGGCATCCCACACCTGAACCTGCCACAAGTAGCGCTGGCGCGCCGCGAGTTTCGGCCCGGCATAGGCGATCTGGATATTGTCGGCCGATACGACCTTGCCGCTATCCCAGAGCGGCGCACGCTCCAGATCGGCGGCCGAGGTCGCGACGCGAATGCGATAGGCGGTCTGCCGGGCAACCGGAGAGTGCCATGCCAGCCGCGGGTGCGGTTCGTCGAGCCCGAGCGGCTGCGCGGCATATTCCACTTTGAGAGCGGCGGGCGCGGCGGCGCCCGCCGGTTGCCCGGCCGCCGGGGTCGCCAGCAGCACGGAAACAGGCAACAGGATATGCACAAACTTCATCTGGCCGCCGTCATGTCATAGCAGGAAATCCGAAACCGCCGGCTCGCCATATCATCAGAATTTCTTGCGGATACCGAAGCTGAACAGCCGGCCCAGGGTCGAACCATTGGTATAGCTGCCCAGCGTATCGATAAAGGGCGGATCCTCGTCGAACACATTGTCGACATTCAGCGTCAGCATCGTGTCTTTCAATATGCCCTCACCGGGCAGCGAATAGCCGAAGAACAGGTCGACCGTCTTGAAGCTGTCGACCTTGGCCTGGTTGGCGAGGCCGAGGATCGGATAGCCGTCGCGATAGTTCAGCTTTGCCAGTGCGGTGAAATCTCCCACGCTCCCGCCAAGCGTCGCGACGAGCGCAACCCGGCCAGTGCCGTTCTTGAGATCATTGCCATAGGGATTGCCCGCGATCGGCTGGGTCTTGCGGCTCAGCGTGTAGGTGCCCGCAATGCTCGCATTGATCGAACCGAAGCCCGTCTGCCGCGCATAGGCCACGTTGAAGTCGATACCGTCGGTCTTGATCGACCCGAGATTGGTGCGCCGTGCATCGATCAGGACATAGGGTGAGGTGCCGAGATAGAGCGACTGGATGCTCGGCGCGCCGTTCAGCTGGAGACTTCCGACCGCCGCGAGCGCTTCGGCCAGCGTGGGGTTCGTATTGTAGAAGCTGCTGTAGCCCGGATCCGAAAACAGGATCGGCGAAAGGAAAGGCGGAACGGCGATCGCGTCGGTGAACTTCACATTATAATAGGTCGCGCTGACCACCAGTCCCGGCGCCATGTCCGGCTTCCAGTCGAAGCCCAGCGACCAGGTCTTGGCCTTTTCGGGCTTGAGATCGGGGTTGCCGCCGGCAAGGATGATCGTCGGCCGCGCCGAGTTCAGCTGATCGACCTGCGCAGGGGTCAGCCCGGGAATGGATTCGGGCGGGCCGCGGAACGGGCTGAACAGCAGGATTTGCGCACGCGAATCCGATGTGCTGGTGGTGTCCGCAAGGCTGGGCGCGTGGAACGAGGTGCCGTAATTGCCGCGGATGGTGAAATCGTCGAAGGGCTTGTAGATGAAGCCGATCTTGGGATTGGTCGTGCCGCCGATGTCGTTGTAATCGTCATAGCGGATCGACCCCGAAATGCTGAACGCGCGAAGCCCGGGGCTGCCATTGCCTTCGCCGAAGATCGGGATCAGCAGTTCGCCAAACGCCGATTTCACGTTGCGCGACGTATAGGAATCGATCGCGTTGGTGAAGACGCCGCGGCGATCGAGATTGATCAGCGAATCCAGATTCTCGTAATGATATTCGGCACCGATCGCGAGGCGGACATCACCGCCGGGAAGCGTGGCCAACGAGCCGTCCGCGACCACGCGAAGCTCGGCAAGCTCCTGAACCGCACGGCCATAATTCTGGAAATCCTTGATTGCCGCAAGCACCGCAGGATTGCTCGACGCGGGATCATAGGGGTTCAGCGCGGTCGCGAGCGTGGTGCCGCCCAGCGCGGCGGTCGCCGCGGCGCTGTTGATCGTATCATCGAGAATGAGATTATAGCTTCGGCCCAGATTGGCTTCGGCGCGAATCTGCCAGCCGCCGCCGGCATCGAACTTGAAACCCGGCGTGATGCCATAGGATTCGAAGCGCGCCTTGCTCGTCACCGTATGCCCGAACACCTCGTCAAAGGCCATCGACACCGATTGCGCGGGTGAAAAGCTGACCGGCCGGAAATAGGGGTTCGCGGCGGTCACGAAGCCCGAGAAACCCGGTTGCTGGGTCAATGTCGTCGTGTCGCGGCGCGACCAATAAGCGGTAGCCGAAAATTCGAGATCGTCGGACAATTGCTGGGTCAGCGAGGCGAAAACGCTATGCCGCTCCTCCCTCGGATAGAGGTCGGTATAGAGGGCCCCCTCGCACAAATTGGTCGTGTTGGGCACCATGTCGGGCAAGGCGTAGGGGACGTTGCCGGGCAGGAACGGCACCAGAGGCAGGCCCGTCAGCGGATTGGTGGGATTGTCGATGATATTGCCCGGCGCGCAGAGCTGCGTCCTGAAATCGCTGCCCCCGCGCGCGGTGTGATCCGCCCGCGTATAATCGCGGTCGATATTCTGGATATTGTCGTGCCAGGCATAGGAATAGGTGGCGAGGAGCGAGCCGCTGCCCCAGTCCTTTCCGACGGTGATATTGCCGTCGGCGGTCTGGTAATCGTCGGCAAAGCCGTAATGCGCGTTGACCGCGACGCCGTCGAAGCGCTTCCGCGTGATGAAATTGATCACGCCGCCGATCGCATCGGAACCATAGACGGCCGAACCGCCGTCGGGCACCACTTCGACGCGGTCAATGATTTCGGGCGGGAAGATCGACGGATCGACGCTCGTTTGCAGGACACCCGCCCCGACAAGGCGATGGCCGTTGAGCAACACCAGCGTCGTCGTTCCGCCCGAGGCGCCCAGGTTGCGGATATTGGGGCGCACGATCGGCAGCGCAAAACTGCCCGTCCCCGTCGGCACGGTGGCGAAATTGCCGACCTGAGGAATGGAAGCGAGCAGATCGTTCGTCGAGGCCGCGCCAGTCGCAAGAATATCTTCGCGATCGATACCGACGACATTGGTCCCGACCGGCGCGACACCGCGCAGCAACGTACCGGTGACGATGATATCGGCGTCGGTCGGCGCGTCGGCTTCGGCCTCCTGCGCCCAGGCGCTGCTCGCGCCCGTCAGTGCGCCCGCACAGGCGAGCACCGAAATGCCCCGCCGCCACGCGCGACGCCGCGCAACCCCATTCCGACCCGCAGCTTTCATTGCCTTCATCGCATCCTCCCTGCGTCCGCCTTGCGGACCGTTTCTACGGAGGCGCCTGTCCGGCAATCTTGTTCCTCCGATGCCACGCTTCGCTGAGCGTTTTTGCATCACTGCTCAATATTTGTCTTTAGCAATCACGTCAATGATCAAATTCAATCATTCTTGCACGAATGCGCGGCCCGATGACCGTTTTCTCCATGCTTTGCTGAATTCAGGCGGTGACGACGCGGATGCCGGCGGCTTCCATCATCGCGACATGGCGCGGATCGATTGCCGAATCGGTCACGACCACATCGATCTCGTCGAGCGAGCAGACGACGTTGCCCGATGGCCCCGAAAATTTGGAGCTGTCGACGAGTACGATAATCTCGTCGGCGCGTTCGATCAGGCGGCGTTCGGCCGCGACGAGGATCACGTCGGCCTGCATCAGCCCGGCGGGGCCCATCGATGCGGCCCCCATGAACAGCTTGGGTGCGTGAAAGCGCGGCATACCGTCGTCACCGGCGGCGGACAGGACGATATTCTGTTCGCGAAACACCTGCCCCGAGGGCACGAGGATGCGCGTCGTCGGCTGCGGCAGCAGCGCGCTGACGATATGCAGCGAATTGGTGAGGACCTGGAGCGCGAGGCCGTCGAGATGCGGGCACATTTGCAGCGTCGTCGATCCGCCATCGATCATCACGCCCTCGCCCGGGATGCAGAGCTGCGCCGCTGCGCGCCCGATCGCTTCCTTGGCGGCGCGGTTGCGGCCGATATTTTCGTGAAACGGAATGCCCGAAAGCCCCTCTTCGGCAGAGGCTGAAGCACCGCTGGCCGCTCCGACGCGCTTCGCCCCGCCGCGCACGCGCGTGATGACGCCCGCTTCCTCCAGCCGGTCGAGGTCGCGGCGGATCGTCGCGGGCGACGCGGCAACACGGGCTTCAAGGTCGCGGAACGATACAAAACCGCTCTCGCCGAGGCTGTCGAGGATCATTTTTTCGCGTTCGGCTGCGTGCATTTCGGTCCCTGTCTGATTGCGCCTGTTTGACGGGAGCTGCGCCGAGTTGCAATCGAATGATTAGACAATCCCTGCCGTCGTTCCGGCCGCGCGACGCTCCTGCGCCTTGCGATCCCGCCAGCCGCTCGTGCGATAGGCCGCGATCGTATCGATCGCCCCGCCCGCTTCCGCCCGCGCCGCGGCGAGGATCGGGGTGACATCGGTGCGGTACGCCGCACGCAGCGCCTGGAACGCCATCATCGTGTCGTTCGCTTCCTGCGCCGCGAGCAACGCCTCGCGGTCGACGAGCAGCGCCTTCGCATAGGCCCCCACGATCGCCTCGGCCGATGACAGCATCGACTCGATCGGGTCGGTCACATTGTGCGACTGGTCGATCATGTATGCGGGACGGAAATCGCCGCGCGGGCTCATTTCGGCCTCGATCAGCTCGTTGAAGACGAGGAACAGCTGGTGCGGATTGATCGATCCGCTATCGAGATCGTCGTCGCCATATTTGCTGTCGTTGAAATGGAAACCGCCGAGCTTTCCGAAGCGGTGCAGCCGCGCGACGATCTGTTCGATGTTCACGTTCGGCGCATGATGCCCCAAATCGACGAGGCACTTCGCCTTGTCGCCAAGCTCCTGCGCGACGAGGATCGAGCTGCCCCAGTCCGAAATCACCGTCGAATAGAAGGCGGGCTCGAACATCTTGTGCTCGATCAGCATCCGCCAGTCGGCGGGCAGCGCCGCATAGACTTCCGCCGCGGCGTCGAGATAGCGGTCGAGGGAGCGGCCGAGATCCTGCTGCCCCGGGAAATTGGTGCCGTCGCCGACCCACACCGTCAGGTCGGTGACGCCGAGCTGCCGGCCGATCTCGATGCATTCAATATTATGCGCGACCGCCTGCTCGCGCACCTCTGCGCGCGTCGAAGACAGCGAGCCGGTGGCATAGCTCACCGCCTGCCCCGGCTGGTCCTGGAAGGTGTTGCTGTTCACCGCGTCGAAGCCGAGGCCGAGCGCCGCGGCTTCCTCGCGCAAGGCGCGATAGTCGCTGACCTTGTCCCACGGAAAATGCGGGCTGACGCGCGGCGTCGCGCGGCCGAGTTGCTGGATCACCGCACAATCCTCCAGCTTTTCGTGGATGTTCGTCGGCTCGCCCGCGATCGGGAATTTGGCGAAGCGCGTGCCGCCGCGCCCCGCGCCCCAGCTCGGCACCGCGACCGAAAAAGCCGCGACCTTCGCCTTCACGCCATCGATATCGATCCCGCGTCGGCCGAGCTGGCGGCCAAGGCTGCCATAATCGTCGTCGAGTGCGTCGGTCAGACCGGCGTTCAGCCGCTCGATATCATCCTGTGCGAGCGGCAGATCGCCGGCCATAAGTCTCTCCTGATTCCGTATCTTATCGCGTAAACGCCTGCGCGTTGCCCGCGTCGACGTTGATCATGTTGCCGGTCGACTTTGCCGACATATCGCAGCCGAGGAAATAGACGGCTTCCGCCACGTCTTCGGGCAGCACATCGCGCTTGAGCATCGAGCGGTTGCGATAATGTTCCTCGAGCTCGCTGCCCGAATCGATTCCGTGTGCGCCCGCACGCTCGCGGCGCCAGTCGCCGTCCCAGATGCGCGACCCCTTGATCACCGCATCGGGGTTGACCGTGTTGACGCGGATGCCGAAGGGCGCGCCTTCTAGCGCGAGGCAGCGCGCAAGGTGCAACGCCGCCGCCTTGGCCGAGGCATAGGCCGACGCATTGGTCGCCGCGGCAATACCGTTCTTCGACCCGATGAAGACGATCGAGCCGCTGCCTTGCGTCTTCATCAGCGGGAAGGCCGCGCGCGCAGTGAGGAAATAGCCCTGCGCGAGCACGTCATAATTGCGCTGCCACAACTCAAGCGTCGTGTCTTCGATCGGCGCCGATGATGCGATGCCGGCGTTGGCGACGAGAATATCGAGCCCGCCGAATTCGCGGGCGCATGACGCAAACGCCGCGGCCACCTGCGCTTCGTCGGTCACGTCGCACACCGCCGAGCGGATCCGGTCGCGGCCGAAGCGGCCTTCGAGTTCGTTCGCGGCCTTGGTCAGTGCGTCGGCATCACGATCGACCAGCATGACGCACGCATCGTCGGCGGCCAGACGCTCTGCCGTAGCTGCGCCGATCCCGCCGGCCCCGCCGGTGACGAGCGCGATGCGGCCCGCAAGCGGCTTCGGCTTCGGCATGCGCTGGAGCTTCGCCTCCTCAAGCAGCCAATATTCGATGTCGAACGCTTCCTGCTCGTCGAGCCCGACATAGGCACCGATCGCCTCGGCACCGCGCATCACGTTGATCGCGTTGGCGTAGAATTCGCCCGCGAGCCGCGCGGTCGTCTTGTCGCCGGCAAAGGTCATGCGGCCGATGCCGGGGACAAGCACGACGACCGGATTGGGGTCGCGCATCGCGGGCGAGTTCGGCCGCGCGCAGCGCTGGTAATAAGCGGCATAGTCGGCGCGATACGCCTCGATCCGCTCGGCAAGATAGGCAGCGTCGCCCAACCGTGCCGGATCGAGTACCAGCGGCGCGATCTTCGTCCGCAGGAAATGGTCGGGGCACGAGGTACCGACCGCGGCGAGCTTCGCGAAATCGCGGCTGCCGGTGAATTCGAGCGTTTCGGCATCGTCGGCAAAATGTCCGACGCGGCGTCCGCCCATCAGCCCGCGCAGCAACGGCATCAGCTTCGCCGCGGTCGCTGCGCGCTCGACAGCCGGGCGCGGCGGGGTGATTTCGCCGCCGAATGCGGGGCCATCGGCCAGCTTCGCGTTCAGATAATTGGCGGCGTCGGTAATCAGCGCGATCGTATTGCCATAGCAGGCC